>CBDUWJ010000006.1:0-21961 GCA_965370895.1 uncultured Anaerolineae bacterium
AGCCTCGCCGGTGTGCCTCTCACCGTCGGGGCCAGGGGACGCTGGCCCTTCTATGCTATGCTGATCCACAAAGGAGAAGCTTCCGTGTTGCTCGCCGCGCTGGTAGCCGATGCATTTCTCGCTGCCGGGCTATGGACTGTCTTCGGCGCCATCCTGAAACAGGCGGGAAATCGCCGTCCCAGTCTGGCCGCGATCTTGGCTATGGTCGCCATTGCCGTTCCGATGATCGTCCTGGGAATTGCGCCGATGTCTATAGGCCTGCAGCCTGTGGAGCGCCCGGACGTCTCAAGTTGGGGGCTGGGTCTAATCTACGTACTACCATGGCTCCTGGGTGGCTGCCTGGCCCGTGTCGGGGTTCGGTGGGGAGAGTCCCTGGCGCCGGTACGTCACATCGTCAACCTGGACTGGGTGTATCGTGCTGGTGACTGGGCTGGTCAATGCCTTTCGGGCGCCATCCACTGGCTGGGACAGGTTGGCGAGGGAGAAGGTTGGTGGGGCTGGGCGCTCATCATCCTGACTTTGGGCGCCATGTTGCTGACAATCCGCTGAACTGCACCCATAATATCAAACACCTGGTCTCTGAGAAAGTAAATGGAAGTCTTTTCTAACGTCTTTGCCTATATGGCTGGTTTTCCGGCCATAGTTGGCCTGTTCCTGACGGCCTTGATCATCTTTCTCGCCACGGACTGGCGGCTTTCGTTGGCGGCACTACTGGTCCAGTACGTGCTGGTTGGGCTGACGCTCACGCGCACCATCCAGTCCGAAGTCGTTGTCGTCAAAATCCTGGTCGGCGTCTTGGCAGTGCTCATCCTCTACCTCACCGCCCAGCGCGTCCAGGGAACGAGGGAGTCCGAGGGGGTCGCCGAAAGCGGGCGACGGTCTCCTGGCGTGTCCCAGGGGTGGGATGCCGGGCCGCTGGGCTTGCCGCTGCGCCTGCTGGCGGTTCTGCTCGTGGTTCTGGCTCTCACACGCTGGTTCAGCGTGGGCAGCCAGCCCCTGGTGTCCACCGATGTTGCCTTTGCGGCCGTTTGGTTGGCGAGCATGGGGATGCTAGGCCTCATCCTGGGCGGGGGTCCGTTGCGTGTGGCCCCTGCACTGCTAAGCATTCTCTCGGGGTTTGACCTGGTCTACTCTGGCCTCGAGTTGAGCCTGGCCGTCGTCGGCTCTTATGGAGCCCTCACCCTGCTGACCTCACTGGCCCTTGCCTACGTAACCGTCGCGCAGGTCCTGGGAGTGAGCGCCGGGAGGCCAGACGAGAAGGCAGATGAGGAGGCCACTGAGCCGTGATCCCGATCCCTGGACCGATCATCCTGCTTGCTCTGCCTTTGTTCACCGCCGCTGTCACCTATGTGGTACGTCGCTGGACCACAGTGGCTGCCTTTCTGGCTACCGCAACGGCAAGCACCCTGGCCATCCTGTGCCTGCGCCTGCCCCTGGATCGCTCGGCCTATGTGATGGGGCAAGAGGTAGCCTTTGGCCGGCCAGTCGTGATTCTGAGCCGCAATCTGGTGCTCGATCCGGCGGGTCAGATGTTGCTGGCCTTCATCTTTGCCGTCTCGGCTGCCCTTTTCCTCCTTGCCTGGCGCTTGCCACAGGGGCGGGCCTTCTTTCCCGTCATCCTGACCATCCTCAGTTTGTACGCCCTGGTCACTCTACTGCAAACCTTTTCGCTGGCCCTCCTGGCTTTTGCCATCAGTGTGACTCTAGCCGTGTTCATCATTCAGGGAAGACTGCACACCTCAGCCCGGGGCGCGCAGCGTTACCTGCTGGTCACCATTCTCGCTGTCCCTCTCCTGCTCGCCGCTGCGTGGCTGGTGGACCAGTCGGTCCTTGTGCCAGACAACACCGACATGGCCCGCCGGGCGCTGCTGCCCGCGATTCTGGGCTTTGGCCTGCTATTGGCCGTTTTCCCCTTTGGCACCTGGATGCCGGCCCTGGCTGTCGGCGCACCATCCCTTGTCACCGCCTTTGTTTTCACGGCGGGACAGGCGATGGCCCTGTATTTGCTCCTGGTGTTTCTAAGCGATGCGCCGTGGACTCTGAATGATCCAGCCATACGCTCTGTGATCCAGCTAGCCGGTCTGGTGATGGCCGCCAGCGGTGGTGTGATGGCCGCGGTGCAGCGGGATTTCGGGCGCCTGTTCGGCTATGCAGCCCTGAGCGACCTGGGCTACCTCCTATTGGCCCTGGTTGCAGGCGGCGGCCAGGATCCAGCCCTGGCCCTGTTGCTTACAGTCAACCGTGCCACGTACATCGCCCTAATGGCGGCGGCGCTGGCCACCCTCCGCCAGCAGGCCACCTCCGATGCCTTTGCCAGCCTGCACGGCGTGGTCCGACGATTGCCCATTGCCACGATGGGGCTGATGATAGGCGGTCTGGGGCTGGCCGGATTCCCGCTCACAGCCGGATTCCCCGTGCACTGGGCCGTCAGCCGTGCTGTCTGGAACTGGACCCAGCCCCTGTCCGCTGTGGTACAAGAAGCTGCCTCAAGCGCTGACGCCGTTCCGGGCAGCCAATGGGTGGGCGTGGTCATAGTCCTTGCGCTCCTTGTGTCGTCAGTCGGGATCATCATCGGCCTTCTGCGCGGCCTGAGCGCCATGCTGGGCACCGACCCTCGTGAGCAGACCGGTGGCCAACCCATTCTTGCCTCGCTGATGATCCTGGCACTGATAGGGCTGGTGATCGTCTTGGGCCTCTACCCGCAACTCCTCTTGGAGCCGGTGCTCGGCGCAGCAGAAGCACTCTCTTGGTTCTAGCGTTGGATGTTGGAGATTGGATGGCAAGAATCGGCTTCACTGGAGGTACAGACGATGCACAAGACTTCGCGCCTGCCCGGCTTTTACGACCTGAGCGTTGAGGATCGAGCTGCCCGCGTAGCCGAGTGGGCTCGGCTGGACGACGAGGAACTCGCTATACTGGCCGGCACTGGACTACCACTAGAGCGGGCCAGCCAGATGATTGAAAACGTGGTGGGCCTGCACGCCCTACCCTTGGGCGTAGCAACCAATTTCCTCATCAACGGCCAGGACTATCTCATCCCTATGGTCATCGAAGAACCCTCCGTTGTGGCCGCCGCCAGCTTTATGGCCAGGATCGTACGGGGCGCGGGGGGCTTTCGTACCTGCTCCACCGAACCGGTGATGATCGCCCAGATGCAAGTCCTGGATGTGGCCGATCCGTGGGCGGCCAGATTCGACCTGCTCTGCCAGAAGCAGCGTCTGCTCGACCTTGCCAACCAGACCGACCCCGTGGTGGTATCGCTCCACGGCGGGTCGCGTGACGTGGAGATCCGCGTGTTCCCTGACACGGCGCTGGGACCGATGATGGTCATCCACTTGCTCTACGACACCCGCGACGCGATGGGGGCCAACACGGTCAACACTGCGGCCGAAGCCCTGACCCCGTTGGTCGAAGAGATCACCGGCGGGCGGGTGCACCTTCGCATCCTCTCCAACCTGGCGGACCGGCGCTTGGCCCGAGCCAAGTGCGTCATCCCGCCGGAATTGCTTGGCTTCGGCGACTATAGCGGAGAGCGGGTTGTCCAGGGCATAGTCGAAGCCTACGTCTTTGCCGCTGTGGATGCCTATCGGGCAGCGACACACAACAAAGGCATCATGAACGGTATAGATGCCGTGGCGCTGGCCTGCGGACAGGACTGGCGGGCCATCGAGGCCGGAGCCCACGCCTACGCCGCCTGTGATGGAGGCTATGCCAGCCTGTCCACCTGGACACAGGATGGAGAGGGCAACCTGGTAGGCACGCTAGAGTTGCCGCTGGCGGTTGGCACCGTTGGCGGGGCGACGCGCGTACACCCGGGGGCCCAGGTCGCGTTGAAGATCCTGGGGGTGCAGTCCGCCCGCGAGCTCGCCGAGGTGATGGCCGCTGTGGGCCTGGCCCAGAACCTGGCTGCACTGCGCGCTCTGTCCACCGAGGGTATCCAACGAGGGCACATGACGCTGCACGCCCGGCAGGTAGCCATCGCCGCTGGAGCCACGGGCGACCAGGTGCCGGCCGTCGCCGCCCGACTGGTGACTGAGGGCACGATCCGCATAGACCGGGCCCATGAGATCCTGGCCGAGATATTTGGCCACCGTCAGCGGACACCTGGCCCAGGTGGCGGTCAGTCCTTGACCGAGTAGCTGCCCAAGAGCTGATGCCAGGAAAGCCAGCACATGTGCTGGTCCTTCTTGTCTGATCGAGTAGGCACCGTGGACTGCACTAGCGGGCCGGGCACCCGCCGCCTAGCGCCGGGCACCCGCGGCCCAGCACCGTGCTCCGGCTGTACCTGGATTGCCGAAAGCCCGACGTATCTGGGTTCATCGACGGGGTTGATCCCAGTACGATTTGGCCGATCCCCTATCAGGCGCCGGTGTACGGATTCCAAGGCGGCAGCAGGTGACACACCGATTTCCCTAGGGGAAGGGCAAGTGGCAGGAGGTAGGGGGTGAGAGGTGAATCGCCGTCTAGTCCAACGAACAGGACAGCGCCGCCGTCACAAGGGCCCACTCTTGCAGGCTGAGGGTCTGCGCCCGGCGCCGCGCATCCACACCAGCGTGCCCCAGCGCCTCCTCCACATGGACCGGGGACAGCCCCAAGCCCGCGCTGAGGGAATTGCGCAGCATCTTTCGCTTTTGGCTGAATCCGGCCCGCGCCACCCGGAAAAAGGTCACCTCGTCGATTCCCCGGTTCATCATGACAGTGGGCTTTTCGTCCACGTCAATGCGCATCACTGCCGAATCCACGTTTGGCACCGGATAGAAGGCCCCGGCCGCGATCCGCGCCACGATCTGGGGCTGACCGTAGAACTGGACGCTCACGGCTAGCAAGCTCATCGCCCCCGGCCCGGCGACGATCCGTTCGGCCACTTCGCGCTGCACCGTCACGACCATCAACGAGGGACGGGGCTCCTGACCCAAGAAGCGCCGCAGCACCGCCGAGGTGATATAGTAGGGCAGGTTGGCCACGACCTTGTACCCGAGATTGGGAAAGTCCAAACCCAAGCCCTTGCGGTCCCTCTTTGCGCGTCCGAGGATGTCGCCGTGGATGATCTGGACGTTGGACAGGTCAGCCAGGCGCTCGCGGAGGATCTCCACCAGCCGGTCGTCGAGTTCCACCGCGACGACGCGACCGGCTTGCTCGGCCAGGGGACGGGTCAAGGTCCCCAGACCGGCCCCTACGTCGACCACTGTGTCATCGGACGAGAGGTCGGCGGCGGACACGATGCGGCTCAGCGCCGCCGGATCAACGAGAAAATTCTGCCCCAGCCTCTTGCGGGGGTGCAGACCGTAGGCGCGCAGTAGCGCTGGAAGACTCTTCACTATGCCAACTCCAGGGCGCTCACGCCCCACCGCCCTCGGCACTCACATCCCCCCATCTTGGGCTCAATGTCGCTTCCGGTCGGGGAACCTGGGCAAGTTGGGTAGTATCCATCGGATCTTGTCGGGCGGCGGCGCTGGCGCTAGCAGATAGACGTCGGTCCACCAGTGCCAAGATTCATAGTTGTGCGGGTCAAAGCCGAGGTCGACAAACTTGCCCTTGACGCCGCCACCTGTGTCGCCAGCCCGGCCGATGCCATAGCCAGGTATATACATCTTTGTTCTCAGGGGAATGACCGTCGGGTCTACGGCTACGATGCCCTTGGTCAACCACCATCCGAGGCGGGTGTAACCGTAGCGCGGGTGGGTTTTTGGCTTGCCACACGAAGCCGCGGTGTAGGACGTAGTGTAAACCCGCATTTTGCGCCAGTACTCAATTGGGCCATCAGGGGTATCCAGCGTGCGGACAATGATCTTGGTGCCATAGGCTATGGTCTTGGTAATCGGTGGCTGCTCGGTCCAAGTGTCCTCCAAGAAGCGATCCACCTCCTGGTCGTTTTGGTATGCAACCCGGTAGCGGTGTTTGGTGAGACCCACCTGACCTTCTTGTGCCAATCTCACGTTGTCGATCTCTACTTCGGAGTCAGGCGCCTGCACCGTCTCAAAAGGGATCGGATCGAACTCGACGACATACTCCTCCCGCACACGGGTAATCCGGATCGTCAGACCGGTCCGAACGGGCTCGGCCAGGTCCGGTTCGGCACGGTCTTTGCCCACCAGGGCGATCCCCTCCTGACCCAGAACACCGGCCACAGTTTCGGCCCTCGTCCGAGTGAGGATCAAGCTCCCATCCACGTCGATCTCGACCGGCACTGAGCGATGGATCGATACAGTCATCCCCGTCGAAATCCGATCCTGAAGCCCCGGCGTCACTTCGTCGCCGAGAAAGAGGGTCACGCCCTGCTCCTGCAACGCCTGGCCTACGGTGGCCCGCGTAGTGTGTAGCGTCGTGGTCACACCGTCGTCGTCCAGGGTGAGGGACGCCGCCCGCCGAAGCGTAATGATAGGTGGATCCTCGGCGTCACCTTGCATCGTGTCACCCCCCCCTCTGTGCTGGCTCGACTGGGAAGGCAGGGGAACCCCCGCGCTCAGAGGCATGCTCAGATCAACCAACCGGTCATCGAGCCAGATCTCGTCCGCGGGACCAATCTCCACACCCACCTCGGACAAGAACTCTCGGAGAGTCGTGGCCTGGGTGCGGAACTGGTGGATCTGGCCGTCCGCGCGCAACGTGACTGGCCGGGCCTGATGCACCTGGACGACCGTTGCCCCCCCACTCCGCCCAGGGGAGGCCAGGGCCATTCCGCCGCGGTCAGTTGCATCAGCCAGTAGTCGGACTTCCAGCCCCGGCGAGACCAGATCCTCGGGGTGGAGGTCAAAACCAGCCTGCTGCAGCGCAGCACCCACTGTCCTGGCGTGTGTCCGCACCTTGTAGCGGTGTCCATCGACCTCCACCACAAGGGATGAACTGGTCCGCACAAGACCCAGGACCAGCAGAGCCAGCATGCCGGCCACCAGCCCAAAAGCCAGCAGTCCTCGCAGCCAAGCCGGTGTGCTCCAGGCCGGACGTTTCACCGTAGCGCTTTCCGTACCCAATTGGTTCCTTTACGTTGTGGACTTGCTCAGCTGCACATATCGGGCCGCCGCCTGCCCGGCCACGTAGCCGGTGGAGAAGGCGGCCTGTAGATTATATCCACCGGTATCGGCCTGCAGGTTCAGCAACTCACCGGCGAAGTAGAGGCCCTCTACCAGGCGAGAACCCATCGTGCGGGGATCGACCTCTCGCGTATCCACGCCTCCTGCGGTCACAATGGCCTCATCCAGCGGCCGGTGGCCCACGATCCTCAGGCGAAAGTCGTGCAGAAGTTCCCGCAGCCGTCGCCTCTCGACAGCCGAGATCTGGTGGCATGGCTTGTCGGGCGGGATGCCGGTCCGCGCCACTACTACATCGACCATCCTCCTGGGCAGTAGTCCTTTGAGAAGACCGCGGTAGGCCCGCTTGCCATGCTGGTCCAGGTCGCGTCGAAGCCGGGCATCCAGCTTCTCTGAGCTCAGGGCTGGCTTGAGATTGATAGCCATCTCCAGGAGATGACCACCAGACCCTGGATCGCTTCCATCCTCCACCAGCCCTTGACCAAGCCGGGCCACTGCCGGACCGCTCAACGTGAGGATGATCGGCCCGGAGACTCCATAGTGCGTGAACAGCATCTCGCCAAAATCGCGAGCCACCTCCTGCCCGTCCTCCAGTAGCCGGACCTCGACGTTGCGCAGCGAAAGGCCCATCATGGCCCTGGGCTCCGAACCTGATATGACTAGCGGCACGAGCGCCGGGTGGACGGGCACTATGAGGTGACCGACCTGCTGCGCCAGTCCATAGCCATCACCACTGGATCCGGTCTTGGGATAGGACGCCCCACCCGTAGCGACGACGACCGCTCCAGCCCCTATCCGTTGCCCGCTCTCCAGGACGACACCGCGCAGCCGGCCAGCATCGTGATGCAACTGGACGACGCGACTTCTCAGGCGGATCTGTACGCGCTGCTCCCGGGCAAAGCGGACCAAAGCGCCTGCTACCTCATGGGCATCACTGCTGGCCGGAAAGACCCGTCCCCCACGCTCAACGACGGTCGGCACGTCCAGGTCCCCAAAGAAGGCCACCAAATCAGGCGTGAAGAACCGGGCAAAGGCGTTCCGCAGGAAGAGATGCGCATCGGCGCCGGGAATCCCGGCCATGCGGACAACCTGCCGTCCGCGGCGGGCGTCTGCCCCGCCGGGAAGGGCAAAGTGCTGCAGAAACTCGTCGAGTTCAGCGGTATTGGTAAGGTTGCAGCGCCCCTTGCCGGTGATGCGTAGCTTGGTACCCAGGCGTGCCGTGCGCTCCAGTAACAGCACCGGCGCACCAAGAGCCGCCGCGTGCCCGGCGGCCATCAAGCCTGCCGCGCCGCCGCCCACCACCACCACCCACTCGCCGTCCAGCGCGTGGGCGCCGTGGCCATCACCTGTCATGGCATCCAGATGCAGAGAGGCATGTGCAGACAATGTCTTGTTTAACCCTATCCATCCGCCAGAATTCACGTCCTACAAGGAAATGAGCCGGAGTCCAGAGCCAGGGCGAGAGATTCTACGTCGCCCGCTTCACGGCTCCTCACTCCAGCTCCCGATAAGTGCTGGTCGTGCACCCCCTGTCGAACCGGACCGCCCGGCTTTCCAGAACCAGCCTGCTCCGGCCAGGCACCCCTGCGGCACCCAAGAGTTGCCGCTTACCGTTGCTTCCTTCCGGACCTGGCGGGGTTCACGGGCTCTTGCCGCGCAGGACCCAACCTTCTTCGCCACTTGGCCTGGCAGTCTCGACCGGCCTTAAGCCCTCGAGAGGGAATTCGACCCCGCTACGGCGGATTGCGGGTACAGGGCACCGCCAGCTCCCCGTCTAGCACGACCAAGGCAATGTTACCACAGAATGGGAGATTGGTCAAACAGATTACCACTCTGGGGATTCCCGCCCCGGTGATCTCCTCGACGCAGTGACGGATCCGCGGCCATTCAAAGAGCGAGCCGCTCATAGGGCCGGGGAGTTCCTTGGGCTTCGTCTTGGTGCAGGGTAGGAACCGCGTCCCCTCCCACGGCGGCTGCAGTTGCCAGGGACAGGCCCGTGGCTCACGCCCCAAAGAACTGACGGACGGTGTTGGCGACTTGTTCAATCTGCCCATCGGTCAGCTCGGGGTAGATGGGCAACGACAGGACCTCCTTGGCCGCCAGTTCGGCTTCGGGAAAGCTTCCCTCCCCCAAGCCCAGGCCGGCGTACATCTCCTGCAAGTGCAGCGGCAGGGGATAGTAGATCATGGTGCCGATTCCCTGGTCCTTCAAGAAAGCACGCAGCTCGTCGCGGCGGGGCGTTCGGATGGTATACTGGTGGTAGATGTGCCACATCTTGGGTGCTTCGTAGGGTGTGACGACGGGAAGGCCAGCCAGCAACTCGTTGTAGCGAGCAGCTACCCGGTGTCGCCTGGCGGTCCACTCCTCCAGATGCCGTAGCTTGACGCGCAGAATAGCGGCCTGGAGTTCATCCAATCTACTGTTATAGCCCACGCGCTCGTGGTAGTACTTGACACGACCGCCATGCCGCCGCAGTACGTCGAGATGGTCGGCCACTTCGGGGTTGCAGGTAACGGCCATACCGCCATCACCGTAGGCTCCCAGATTCTTAGTGGGGTAGAAGCTTAAGCAACCAACAACTCCAAAGGAGCAAGCTGCCTGGCCACCATAGTTCGCGCCAATGGCCTGTGCGCTGTCCTCAATGATCGGCAGGTCATAGCGCACCGCTATCTCCATGAGCGCGTCCATGTCCACCAATTGACCAAAGAGGTGCACCGGCAAGATCGCGCGGACCCTTCCGTGAGTCCGCGCTCGCTCGGCGATAGCCTGTTCCACCAGTGCCGGATCGAGGTTAAAGGTCCGCGGGTCAATGTCCACAAAGAGGGGAACTGCGCCAGCGCGGGAGATGGTGTTGGCACTGGCGACAAAGGTAAATGGTGTGGTGACCACCTCGTCGCCGGGGCCGATGCCGAGAGCGGCTATGGCCAGGCGCAGGGCATCGGTTCCAGAGGCCACACCTATGCCATATCCGCAATCACAGAACTGTGCCACCTCTTTCTCTAGCGCCCTGACGTTCGGGCCCAGGACATAATGGCCGCTCTCCAGGACATCATGGACAGCGGCGTCCATCTCTTCGCGGATACTCTGGTACTGCGCTTTGAGGTCGAGTACTGGGATCATGTTTTCACCTCTCCTGGTTCTCTGCCCACTCCGGCTCAGGCACCAATCGGACTGGACGGGCGGGCACGCCCATCACCAAGGTTGCCGGTGGCACATCGCGGGTGACCACAGCGCCAGCCGCCACAAAGGCCTCCCGGCCGATCTCAATGCCAGGTAGTAGAGTGGTATTGGCTCCCACGCGAGCCCCGTAGCGGATGGTCGGTCCCTTGCGGACCTTGAATCGCTCCAGGGTGCGCCCCATGTAATTGTCGTTGGTGGTATAGACCCCCGGTGCAATGAACACGTAATCCTCTACGGTCGTGTAGGCCGTCACGTAGGCCCCCGTCTGGATCTTCACATAGTGGCCGATGGTCGTATCGTTCTCCACCGTCACGCCGCGGCCCACGATGACATAGTCGCCGATAGTACAGCTCTCCCGTACAAAAGCCTGATCAGCGATCATCGTCTGGCGGCCGATGGTCGTCCCGGCATAGACCACCGATCCCACACCGATGCTGCACTCATCACCCACCACCAGCCCTGGTAATGGTTCGCGGATCTTGACTGTGCTCATAGGGCTAGGTCGTGGCTGCTTGCCCAGCACCGCGTTGTCGCCGACCACTACCCCCGCTCCCAGGACGGTGTGAGCGTGGATGACCACGTTATGCCCAAGCACGCACCCGGCACCGATCTGGGCACCTGCCAACACCACCGCGTTCTGTCCGACTTGGCATGCCTCTCCGATCTCGGCGGTCGGGTGAATCCCTTCGCCGCTACCCAGGGCAGTCCCAGCGGCGCTACTCCCTTCGCCTGCGCCCCCGGCAGGCAGGGCAGGCGTGCCTCTCTCGCCGTTCATAGCTGCACCAGTCTCCCTTCGCTGTCCAATGATTGCTGCAAAGCATCCAGCACGCGCAACACTTGCAGGCCGTTTCGCCCATCCGACAACGGTTGCCGGCCCTGCTCGATGCAGTCCAGGAAATGCTGACACTCCAGCCGCAGCGGCTCGTGCATCTCGATGCTCGGTACGTAAATGTCGCCGAAGCGAAGCGTCAGCGCGTCGCCATAGGAGTTGTATTGGGGCATCCGGTCCACCCCCTTGTCATAGATACGCAGTTTCTCAGCCGGTTCGACATCGTCAAAGACCGCCATTTGGCGACTTCCAACCACCGTGAGACGACGCACTTTGTAAGGATCCAACCAGCTCACGTGGCTGTGCACCAGGCGTCCATCGGGATAGCGCAGGGTGAAGAACACCGTATCCTCGATACCCGGCTGCAAGTAGGCCTGACCTTGCGCCGCTACCGTCACCGGCATCTGGGCCAGTAGATAAAGCGCCACCGAAATATCGTGGGGGGCCAGGCTCCACATGGCGTTCTCGTCTTTGCGGACCTTGCCAAGGTTGCGCCGCTCGGTAAAGACATAGTAGACGTCGCCCAGATCACCATTGTCCACTAGCGCTTTCAGGCGAGAAATGGCAGGATGATAGAGCAGCAGGTGGCCAACCATCAACACCAGGCCGCGATCATCGGCCAAGCGGACCAGTTCTTCGGCGTGGTCTATCTGCAGGGCGATGGGCTTTTCGACAAAGACATGCTTACCCGCCTTCAGTGCTGCCCGGGCCAGGTGATAATGGGTCGCCGCTGAAGATGACACAACGATGGCTTCGATCTCAGGGTCACAGAGCAGGTCTTCGGAATCCAGTGTGCGGACCAAGCGCGGATACCGCTGCACTGCCTGGGCCAGAGCCGTTTCGTCCAGGTCGCACACAGCCTTCACCCTGGCCCCCGGAAGAGCTTGATAGTTTCGCAGTAGGTTGGGTCCCCAATAGCCCAAACCCACCTGTCCAAGCGTGATCATTCGATGCCCTCCTGACTTGCCCTACTCCAACAGGGCTTTGATCCGTGCAGCAATCATGTCCATGGCAACCTCGTTGAAACCGCCTTCCGGTATGATAATGTCAGCGTAGCGCTTGCTTGGCTCGACAAACTGCTCGTGCATGGGTCGAACGGTCGCCAGGTATTGGTGGATGACCGATTCCATCGTCCTGCCCCGCTCAGCGATGTCGCGTTGCAGGCGGCGGATAAAGCGGATGTCGGCATCAGTATCCACGTATATCTTGACGTCCATCAACGGACGCAGGAACTCATCAGCAAAGATGAGGATCCCCTCCATCAAGATGACTCGGTGGGGCTCCACGCGCTGGGTCTGCCCCGTGCGGGTGTGGGTCGTAAAGTCGTAGATCGGCATCTCGACGGCCCGCCCTGCCTTGAGTTGCTTTAGATGGGCGATGAGTAGCTCGTTGTCCAGGGCGTCGGGATGGTCAAAGTTGCGCATGACCCGCTGCGCCAGAGGAAGATCACCCAGGTCTTTGTAGTAAGCGTCGTGTTGGATGAGGGAAATCTGCCCGCGGCCAGCGCGAGTGGGAATGCCTTTGCTCACCGGAATGCGCTTCAGAACCGCGCGGGCCACCGTGGTCTTGCCCGAACCCGTACCCCCAGCAACGCCAATAACAACTGGTTCCATATCGTCCTCCTTCCCCGTCTCTGGGGCCATCACATGCCCAGCAAACTGCACAGCCCGGTCGGCGCCAGCAGACCAAAGATCGCAGCCGCAGCCGCCATCACAGCCAGACCGGCAGTCCATCGTCCCCACCGCCTTGCCGCACGTCGCGCCAACATGCTCATGGCCGTGATCAGCCAGGCGATGGCGATCCAGTTCTCAGAGGACCCACCGCTACTCAAGGTCCCCAACGTCTGCCACGCCCACCAGATACTCACCACAAGCCCGCCCCCCAAAGCCACCAGCGCCAAAGCGGTGGCCTGTTTCAGAAAGAGATGCAGATCGGTTCGGTGCGATCGAGGCAGATCCCATTGGAGATCCCAGCGTCCCGCCAAACCGGCGCGAAGGGCCAGCATCAGGCCAGCGCTGCCTGCTACCATCAGCCCTCCGGCTCCTAGCACGAATAGAATCCATTGGATCTGGACAGGAGCTGCACGCCAGACATTGGTCAGCAGGGACACGGGGGACTGGTTGGCCAGCGTCCCGGTAAGGATCAGCCCCAGAGCAATCAGATCGACGACGGGGGCGACCGCATCCACCCTGAACCGCCACACCAACACCAGGTAGACAACCAAGGTCGCCAGCGCCAGGCCCAGCGCAACCTGGCTGAGATCGGGTGGCTGGGTGACAACAGCCGACGGCGACCACGCGCCACGAGCGCCCGCTGCCAGGATCAGTGCGACTGCCAAGGACAACACGGCGCCTGCTCTGGCCACTGTGGCGACCACGCGGATGCGCTGGCCCATCCGACCCCATCTTTTCCCCACATTGAGCAGGGCCAGGCTGCCGGCCAGGGTTGCCACCAACAACAACAGTGCTGCCGCGCATGGCAATGCGTTCGAGAACTCGGGCCTGAAGAACTCACGCATCGTCGACCAGCACCTCCTGGAGGCGGGAGGCCAGTCGTCTGGGCCACCGGCTTCCCCTCGTGCCAGGCAACGCGAGGATGTCAAGAAGGGACGCACCTTCCTTGCTCTCTGCCACTGCAATCCACAGCAGCCGGGGCGCCACAATCCAGCGCACAGCCAGGGCAAGGACCGCCAGAGCCAGCCCGACGAGCGCCAGGCCCATCCCGGGGCGACGATCGACACGCAGCACCGGACGGTAGTCCAGTTCCACTGCCAGCTGCAATCCATCAATGACCACGGATCCGCTTTCGTGAAGAACCGCCAGCGGCTGCCGAGTGGGACCACCGTTGCCTAAAAGGTCCACGTGTAGAGCGGGCTTGCCCTCCTGGGAGAGTGGTTCGAAGGTGAGAGCCAGGAACAGGTCGTGGCCATAGATGAGGACCAACTGTTGCGCACTTGGCACTGTAGGCCACGCGACGTCGTACCTGATCTCAACCTCGCCTGAGACACTTGGTTCTTCAGGCATTCCCATGCCTTCCACCTGGAAGACCAGCGAATGGCCGGCATCGTCCCAACCGCGGACCTTGACGGTCGGCGCATAACCTAGCTGGCGCACGGTCACACCATGGAACCTCGCCGGGCGCCCTGCGCCCACCACATCCTGCCGGACTGCAATGCCGTCCTCCAGCCAGGTGATCTCGCTACGATACTTGTGCAGCCGGTCATTGCCGTGGCCCGCGTCGCCTTGCTGCAAGGCGAAACTATCCAGGCGCACCACGAAGGCAGTGCCGTGGCCCACGGCCCGGCTCTCGCCGGGGGCAGGCTGCCAATCACTGTTCCGCCAACTCCAATTGCCCACGATTCCCAGGCCAATCAGTGCGATCAGCAAGGCGGCGTAGACAATCGGCTCGGCCCAGAGGGCCAACGCCCGGCGACTCGCCACAAGGCTTGGGTCCGATAGGCCGGGCACGTCCGCACACCGGTATCCGTCTTGGGTCAGGAAGCCACGGAGCTGCGCCAGGGTGTCCCGGAGAGACCGGGAGGAGGGGAAGCGCATCCGGAGTGCGTATTTGCCCCAAGCGGAAAAGGCCGCTGGCGTCCAGAGTTCTCGCCCCCTGATGCGCCAGGCTGTGGCGCGCCAGGCCAGATCAGCCGAGTCCACAACCCAGACGAACAGGGTCAATCCGGTCAAGGCGAGAAGCAGGTGGAACCAGAAGGTGTGGTGGACATCAAAGAGGCCCAGAGCACCGATCGGACCACTCATCTGGACCAGGACCTGTGATTGCAGGGCCATCCATGCCTCGGGATCCTCCACGGCCCGCGGTGGGATCTGCGGGATCAATGTGCCCAACACGAGAGTCACGGCCACGAGGCCCATCAACGTGAGCAGGGTTTGAGGTGCAGCAAAAAAGCGCCACAACAAGCTGAGCGGTTCGAGGCGGGTCGCCCTTGGAGTCGGAGTCTCTTCAGTCATTGCACGGTCTGCCTGGATTGCGGCGCACGGTCAGAACACAGAACAAAGGCCCCAACCGCACCCTGGAGACCAGGCATTGTTGGGGCCTGCCGCGCGGCACAAAGCCACCCAAGGGATTTGAACCCTTAACCTGGCGCTTACGAAGCGTCTGCTCTGCCGATTGAGCTAGGGTGGCATCGAACCGGAACCGGGCCGGTAGCCGGGGCCATTATACCAGCCTTCCTCCCAAATGGCAAATCAGCTTGGGGAAAGGTGTCCCCCCCCCACACGGGGGGATCACCACGCCAGCATCTGGACGCAGGCACAAGCGACCAGAGGGTCAGTCCGTCTCAGGACCTTCTCGGCTTTCATGGTACTCCACTACGGACTTGATAAAGCCCTGAAACAGGGGATGCGGGCGCGTGGGCCGCGACTTGAGCTCCGGGTGGAACTGACAACCCAACATGAAAGGATGATCGGCCAGCTCGCCGATTTCCACCAGGCGATCGTCAGGCGACATGCCCGAAAAGATCATACCCGCATCGGCTAGAAGCTCACGGTAGGCGTTGTTCACTTCGAAGCGGTGGCGATGCCGTTCCTGGACCAACTCGCAGGCGACTCCTGTCGCACGTTCGTAGGCAGCTGCCGCCCTGGTACCAGGCGCCAGTTGGCATGGATACAGGCCCAGGCGCATGGTGCCTCCCATTTCAGCGATGTCCCGCTGGTCAGGCATCAAGTCAATCACCGGGTATTGCGTCTTGATGTCGAACTCGGTAGAGTTGGGCTCCTCGCTGCCCAAAGCGTGGCGGGCCAGCTCGATGACCATAACTTGCATCCCCAGGCAGAGCCCCAGAAACGGAACCTGGTTCTGCCGGGCAAAGCGCGCTGCCGAAATCTTGCCTTCGATACCCCGGTAACCAAAGCCTCCCGGCACGACCAGACCATCCAGGCCCTCCAGCCGCTTCACCCCGTGCCGTTCGATCTCCTCTGCATCGATCCAGTCGATGTCCACCGCCACGTCGTAGCGCAGCCCCGCGTGATGCAGCGCCTCACGCACACTGAGGTAGGCATCACGCAACTCCACATACTTGCCCACCAACCCAACTCGAACCTGACGACTGGACCGCTGGGCATGCATTGCATCCACCACCCTACGCCAGTCGTTCAAGTCGGGAGCATGAGCGCGGACGCTTCCGTCAGGAGGGGCAGGATCCGAGTCCAATCCAAGCCGCTCCACCAGGAAATCGCCCAGGCCAGCCTGTTCCAGAATCAAGGGTACCTCGTAGATGATCGGCGTAGTGACCAAAGAGATGACAGCGCGCTTTTCGACATCGCAAAAGAGGGCGATCTTGGCTCGCACGGCATCGTCGATGGGATAGTCGGAGCGGGCGACGATGATATCAGGCTGGATTCCGATGCCCCGTAACTCGCGCACGCTGTGTTGAGTGGGCTTGGTCTTGATTTCACCGGTGGAGGAGATGTAGGGTAAAAGCGTCACATGGATATAGACAGTGTTCTCGCGTCCCACGTCCACCCGCATCTGGCGGATGGCCTCCAGAAAGGGCAGGCTCTCAATGTCGCCTATTGTGCCACCGATTTCGACGATGACTACCTCCGCGCCACTGACACGCCCGACAAGACCAATGCGTCGTTTCATCTCGTTGGTCACGTGAGGGATCACCTGGATGGTACCACCCAAGTAGTCGCCTCGTCGCTCTTTGGCGATTACCTCGGCGTACACCTGCCCTGAGGTCACGTTGCTGGCAGATGTGAGGCTCTCGTTGATGAATCGCTCATAGTGACCAAGGTCCAGGTCGGTTTCAGCACCGTCGTCCAGCACAAAGACTTCCCCATGCTGATACGGCGACATGGTACCAGGGTCCACGTTCAGATAGGGATCCAGCTTCTGAATGGATACCTTCACCCCACGGCTCTTGAGCAGGCGGCCAATAGACGCGGCTGTTACGCCCTTGCCCACGGAGGAGACCACGCCTCCAGTGCAAAACACATATTTCGTCATGTCATCCTTTCCAAGGGGACTCCCTCACATCACGCTCTCTGCAGGAACTGCTACTCACCTGTCTCAACCGACCGATACAACCTTTCGTATATCAGGTACGTCTCATAGACCCGCCGGAGATAGCGCCGTGACTGGCTGGAAGTGATACTCTCGACAAAGAGATCCAGATCGATAGGCACATCGTCTCCGGCGGCCTCTAGCCAGCGGAGTGTGTTGCCCGGTCCGCCGTTGTAGGCAGCCAGCGCCACCAGAATCTGGTCGTCGAAGCGATTCATCTGGATGGCCAGGTAGTAGGCGCCAAACCGGATGCTAACAGAGGGCCGGTAGAGATCAGCCAGGGTAAATCCGTCCATTCCCAGGCTACGCGCGAGTCCCTCCCCCGTGGCCGGCATCACCTGACCCAGGCCCCGTGCCCCAACCCACGACGTAGCGACGGGCTCAAAGAGGCTTTCCTGTCGCACAAGGCCCGCCAGGAGCAGAGGATCCAGGTCGCGTGTCTGCGCCTCAGCCGACAGTAGGTCGGTATAGGCTAGGGGATAGGCCAGGCGTTGCACTGCCAATGGCGCATCATCCAAGGAGCCACCCGGCCAAAGTCCCGCCAGGCGGAGAGCAGCGCGCGCGGCCAGTCCATGGAAACCCTGGTCGCGGAAGAAGAAGGCCAGTTGGGCCAACGTTAGCGGATCGGACCAAGTTGCCGCGCGTGCACTGTCAAAGGCGTTGAGTGCCTCGCGGCGGAGCCCAATGGCCAACAGAGCCTGTCCCCGCCGAATATCGCGACGGGAGACAAAGTTACCCGGTAGAGCGACCAGGTTTGTGTCAGTGGGCACCTGGGTCCAGCCGCTCAGCCAGGGTAGGACCTCCGTCTCGACCTGGGCCGGGTCCCAGGCCGGGCTATCGACCGCCGAGGTGATTAACCGCGTGGCGGTCAGTGACTCGCCAGCGCGGATCTGCTGGACACGCAGGGCATAGTAGTCCGCCGGACTTAGAGCGACGAGTTGATCCCAGTATTCCCCTTCTTCTTGAGATTCAGGTGTGGCTCCCAGCTTGCCGAGCCAATAGAGGCTAGTGGCACGGTAAGACGACTTGGGGTACTTGTCCAGGAGAAGCTGCCAGTTGATGGTGGCTGATCTTAGATCGCCAGCCCGGTAGTGAGCCAAACCTGCCCGCCAGAGCGCTTCGTCAGCGTCCTCAAAGGCGGGGAAGCTGGCTTGAATAACTTCGTGCAGCTTCGCAGCCGCGAGGTAAGAGCCTTCCCCCTCACGGATCTTGGCCGCCTGCCACAATGCCTTGGGGGCCAGCTCATCGGCCGGAAAAAGAGCTGCCAGCTCTCGGTAGGTCTCAACCGCCCGGTCCTTGCTGCCCACCTGCGCCAGCGTGTCGCCTTTCTTGAACCAGGCGCGTGTCACCCACTCGCTCTGGGGGTAGCCATCGATGAGCACCTGAAGCGTCTCCAGTGCGGCGCCATGCTGGTCCAGGCCACGCTGTGCCAACGCCTTGCGATACAGGGCCTCGCCAGCTTTCCCGGCAGGTTGGACGGCCAGATACCGGTCGAAAGCACGGACGGAAGCACCGAGAGCGTCGGGATAGGTTTGACCAGCATAGTAATCGATCAGGCCGCGCTGAAACTCATCCACCTCGACGCCAGCTTCCACCAGCTCGGCCAGGGAGAGATAGGCATACTCTGCCTTGGGATAGTTGTCCACCGCGCGATGGTAGCGAGCATATGCCGCCTCGGTGTGACCGGAAGTGGCCAGTGCCTGCCCGGCCAGGTACTCGATCTTGGCCCGGTAGGTGTCAGTACGAGCCAGGGACAGGATGGCATCGTATTCCGCCACTGCAGCGTCATTGTCCCCCAGGGCCAGGTAGGCGGCTGCGACCTTTTCCCGAAGGCGTACTCTGACGCCCTGGTCACTGGCAGCCGCCAACGCCTGACGGTACGCAGCAATGGCCCCTTCCAGCTCCTGGTCGGCAGCATTACAGTCGCCGATCCACTCGTAGACCATGTCAGTCAGAACCGTCTCCTGGGTCAGGTAGTCCTGATAGTGAGCAATGGCCCGGGCGCACACGCCGGCAGCGTGGTAGGCGCGGGCCGCCATCAGAGTTGCCGCGGACCGGGTCCGAATGTTGGGCAAAAGGTTATCGTCGGGGTATTCATGGACCGCGCCCAAACGCGCGATATAGTCCTCCCAAGCAGCGGCGGCAGCGACGTACTCGCGGTTCAGCAAGTAACTCTCGGCCAGATGGTAACGCGCCTGGAGAGCCTCGTCAGATGCGGCCATGTCGCTGGCCAGCAAGTCCTGGTAGGCCGCAATGGCCTGGACGTAGTTGCCGTTCGTTTGGTGGTGTAGGGCCCTTTCCAGTTGCCCACCTGGCTGGAGAGTGGGGGTCAAAGTCGGAATTGGAGTCCAGGTTGGGGTTGCTGTGCTGGTTGGCGACGGCGTCGGAGTGGTGGTAGGACTGGACGTGGGTGTAGCCGTCGGGGTCCTACTGGGCACCAGGGTGACAACAAGGGTCGACGCGTCAACGGTTGCCGTGGTGGCGGTGGCTTTTGTGGTCGGGGCAGCCACGGGCGAGGGCGCCCTTTCCGTCGGCGGTGCACCAGCGCAACCGGGCAGCAGCACACAGATTCCCAGTGCAAGCCACAGGAGAACCCCCAGCCAGGGCTTGAGATGAAACCACATAGGCACATTATCTGTCCAAAGGCTTGCCTTGTCAACTTCTCGATCCGACCTTTTCCGAGTCGCCTCTCTCGCCACGTGAGTGGATTGACTTGATTCTCCGGCGCCTTTGTGCTATAATATCGCGAGCCGATAACGGGAGCCGATAGTATGCTACGCGAGTTCTTTTTGGGTTTCATCAAGATACACATCCTCTACCACGCCGCCAAGGGGCCGGTCTACGGTGCGGCACTGGTTCGTGAGCTGGCCCGTCACGGCTACGACCTGAGCCCCGGAACTCTCTACCCCACACTCCACCGTCTCCACGAGCAGGGCTACCTGGCCCGTGAGGCCCGCGTGGTTGGCGGCCGGGTGCGGAAATACTACACCATTACCGACAAAGGGCAGGGGGCTTTGTCCGAGGCCCGCCCCAAAATCGCCGAACTGGTTGGCGAGGTGCTGGATGGAGCTCACCCTGGGGGTTCGTTGTAGGAGGCTCTATCGTGAATCAGGAAACACCTACCAAACCGACAGGACGTCGTTCGTCCGCGCCGGCCTGGCGCACCTTGCCCCGCAACGTATGGGCCGTGAGCCTGACCAGTTTTTTCATGGACATCTCCAGCGAGATGGTCATCAATCTGCTTCCGCTCTTCTTGTACAACGTACTGGGCGTAGGCATAGGCGTCATTGGCCTCATCGAGGGCATAGCCGAGGCGACAGCTAGCTTGCTCAAGGTCTTTTCCGGATGGCTTTCCGACAAGTTGCAGACGCGCAAGTGGCTGGCTGTGTCAGGCTATGGCCTTTCGGCACTGGTCAAACCCTTTTTCTACTTTGCCAACACCTGGACCGCTGTGCTGGCCGCACGCTGGACTGATCGGGTTGGCAAGGGCATCCGTACCGCCCCCCGGGACGCCCTGGTGGCTGACAGCGTTGGCCAGAGCCAGCGCGGGTTGGCCTTTGGCTTCCATCGGGCGGCCGACACCGGTGGGGCAGTGGTGGGGCTGCTCATCGCCCTGAGCGTCGTCTGGGCAGCGCAGAGCAGCTCAGTGGACCTGGGAGAGCAGACGTTCCGCGTGATTGTGCTGGCCAGCCTGCTCCCGGCCGTATTGGCTGTCCTATCACTGGCCATCGGTGCGAAGGATGTGCCCGTGACCAGCAAGCGCGAGAGGCCTGCAATCACCTTTAGGGGGCTGGGCAAGCCGTTCCTGGTGTTTCTGGTCATCGTTGGGCTGTTTGACCTGGGCAATTCGTCGGACGCTTTCCTGGTGCTGCGGGCACAGGAGCGAGGGCTGAGCGTGGTGGGCATCCTGGCCATGCTGATCACCTTCAGCCTCGTGTACGCACTGGTAGCGACCCCCGCTGGTTCGCTCTCCGATCGCATTGGTCGCCGGAAGGTCATCGTCGGCGGCTGGCTGGTCTACGCCGCCATCTACTTGGGCTTTGCCCTGGCCGGGACAGGTTGGCAGGTCTGGGTCTTGTACGCCCTGTACGGCGTGTACTATGGCCTGGCCTATGGCACCAGCAAGGCCATGGTGGCTGACCTTGTGCCGGTCGAATTGCGCGGCACGGCTTACGGCACCTACAATGCCACAATGGGCTTGCTGGACCTGCCGGCGTCGCTCATCGCCGGCCTGCTGTGGCAAGGTTTGGGCGCCTCGGCCCCCTTCCTTTTCGGCGCGGCCCTGGCCCTCACGGCCGCCATCTTGATGCTTTTGTGGCGGCCCCCGGGCCAACCAACTGGCCAGCGGACCACGAAGGCGGCTCCCCCCCAATCGGCAACTGGTTTTTGACAAAAGGCGCTGAGTGTGCTACGATGCGCGCCGTTACAACTTAACTGGACGCTCATCCAGAGGGGTGGAGGGATCGGCCCAATGAAGCCCCGGCAACCAGTTGTTCGTTTTACATAGACGCGCAACATGGTGCCAATTCCGACAGGGTGCAAGCCTCTGCGGTGCAGAGGTTGCGCAGATGGTGCGGCGCAAACGATGCTACGCAGAAGCCGCCCAGCGCACGCTGGAAGATGAGAGATTGCGGCTGCACTTGTAGCGCCAAAGAGCTCTCATCATGGGGGCTTTTTTGCATTGAGCGGCAGCGGACGCGTGCCGCGCTCGGGAGGCTGTCCGAATGGAGGCATACAATGCGAACGATCAGGTGGGATAACAAGGGCACAGTCCAGATGATCGACCAGCGGAAATTACCGTTGGAGTTCGTCGTGGTCGAATTCGACGACTACCACGACGTGGCAATGGCGATCAAAGAGATGTATATCCGCGGGGCGCCGGCCATCGGTGCTGCAG
>CBDUWJ010000007.1:0-21263 GCA_965370895.1 uncultured Anaerolineae bacterium
GGTGCTGGTGATTGAGGCCGGGGAGGCAGGGCGCGACGCAATTCGTATGATTGAGCGCTACCGCTGGGCTGGGTTAGAGCCTGTAGGCTTTCTGGATAATGAGGTTTCCCCTCAGACAGAGGTGGCAGGGTTCCCAGTTCTGGGCAGGATCGAGGAAGTAGCTCAGCATGTCAAGGCCGAAGGGATCGATGAGGTCGTTGTGGCCCTGCCGCTGAGGGCCTACGATCAGTTCCTAAGCCTGATCGCCGAACTGCAGACGATGCCGGCGAGGATCCGTATCGTACCTGACTATTTCAAAACCACGCTTTTTCGCACCGAGGTTGGCGAGTTTGCCGGCGTACCAATGATCACGCTGCAACAGCCGACGTTGGACCCCTTCGAGCGGCAGGTCAAGCGCGCCTTTGACCTCGTGACCGGCTCGGTTTTTCTCGTTTTGAGCCTGCCCATCATGGCCATGGTTGCCATTGCTATCCGCCTTGACTCACGGGGACCAGTCATTTTCAAGCAGCAAAGGGTCGGCGAGAACGGCACGGTCTTTAGGATGTACAAATTCCGTTCGATGGTCGGGGGAGCCGAGGAGCAGGAGGCTGACATAATCCGGGTCGTGGGTAACAAGAAGCTTCTGGACAAACACCCCGATGACCCGCGCTTGACGCGTGTAGGAAAGTTCCTCCGCCGAGCCAGTCTGGATGAGATGCCGCAGCTCTTCAACGTGCTCAAGGGCGAAATGAGCCTCGTTGGCCCTCGACCGGAGCTGCCCTGGTTGGTGGAGCAATACGAAGCGTGGCAATGGCAACGTCTTGCGGTCCCGCAGGGGATCACCGGCTGGTGGCAGGTCAACGGACGCATCGACCAACCGATGTATCTCCACACCGAAGAGGACGTGTTCTACATTCAGCACTATTCCCTCTTGCTTGACATTCAGATCCTGTGGCGCACCATAGGTGCGGTACTCAAAGGAAAAGGAGCCTATTGAGGCAAGCTGGGATTCCCATCGGTCCTGCCCAATGAAGCTCATTCCGAACGAGCCTTTGCCCGGTGTTGGTGGCAGTACACGCCGGCGACGGCTTCTGTTTCTGATCCTGGCGCTTACCCTGGTTCGAGGAGTTCTCTATCTCGCGGTCTTTCCCCCCTGGCAGCACTATGACGAGCCAACCCACTTTGAGTATGTCCGCCTTATTGCCGATCGTGGTCGCCTACCGTTGCCTGGGGACTATGACTTGGCAATGCGGCGGGAGATAGCCTCCTCCATGCAGGCGGCCGGTTTCTGGAAGGACCAGGGCGCACCATCCCTGGATTTCTGGTCCGAGACCCCGCCTGCAATCGGATTCAGCGAGCTGGAGCACCCGCCGCTCTACTACGCTCTGCTGGCCCTACCCCAAGCGTTGGCCGCTCACCAAGGCGTGGAGTTGCAGCTCTACCTGGCCCGATTCCTCTCCGTTCTGTTCTACCTGGTAGTCGTAGCCTCGGCTTTCGGGCTGGTGGCGGAGGTCTTTCCCCGGCGTCAGATGTTGCCTGTGGCCGTCGCGGCATTCATTGCCTTGCTCCCTCCACTTGCTGATGTGATGAGCGCGGTGAACAATGACACCGGAGCAGCAGCAGCAGCCTCCGTGCTGCTCTGGGCCAGCGTGCGGCTGATTCGCCGTGGGCCATCCTTGGCGCGGGTCAGTGTGACGTTGCTCATGGCAGGCATCTGCATCGCCACCAAGCGCACGGCCGGCGTCGTAGCCGTGGCCGTCCTACCGGTTGTGGCCGTGGGCTATGTTCCGCATGCACAGCGTCGCTGGCTGTGGGCAGGGTTGGCTCTGTTGCTCCCGGCTGCTCTGCTGGCGATCTTTAGCTGGGGTGGTCACGCGGCCTATTGGCAGAGCCAGAACCAGCCCGCTGCTGCCAACCGGGTCGTGACCGATGCTGTCCTGGGTCGGTCGGTCTTTGTCCTGTCGGCGGAAGGCCAGGATCATCCCCGCGTCCTATTCCAGGAGCTGATCACGTCAGAGGGGCAGAACCTGCGAGGCCGCACCGTCACCCTGGGTGCCTGGCTAAAGGCCGCGAAAGGCTCAGCGGGGACCGTTACACTGATGTTGGATGATGGCCCAACGGAGCACTGGCACCAGGTCAAGGCCACAAGTGATTGGCAGTTCCAGGCTTTCACTGTGACTGTCGGGGTGGATGCGCCCAGTGTGGCCGTCTACGCGATCCTCCCCAAGCGCCAGGATGGAGCTGACAAGGTCCGGGCAGCCGAGATGGTCTATCTGGACGGAGTAGTCCTGGTCGATGGAGAGATGCCTGGAATGCACCATCCTCAGTTCGAGACAGCCGGGGCCACGTCGGGGTGGTGGGGCTCGCAGCAATTCACCAACCTGGTCCGTAACGGCTCGGCAGAGAGGATCTGGCCTGGCCTGCGGACCTGGATTGGAAACCTGAACATGTACAGGTACCCTATCTCACACATCTTTCACTCGCTGTGGGACTGGGGCCGCACCGGTCAGGTGTACGGCTGGGTGTTGTCTAGCCTTCTCCAAAGCTTCTGGGGGCGCTTCGGTTGGAATGACCTGGGTTTACCACTAACCTACTCCTACCTCCTGGGGATGATCACAGCCGCTGGCATCGTTGGCACTGCGACGGGACTGGTGCGCGCTCACCGGAGTGGGACCGGAGCGAGGTGGAGGGATGAGTCCTGGCAAGGGCGCGTTTGGGCCGTGCTCGGGGTTGCTCTGTTGGTGGGCTGGAGCGGGGCTATCTTCCGCATCCACCCGCTCCTTGTCACCATGGGCATCTCCTGGCCGGTTGCCCGCTATGCTACCGTAGTCATCGTTCCCACAGCAACGCTATTGTGTTTCGGCCTGGCAGAGATCGTGCCCCGTCGCTGGCTGAGGGAAGCGGCTTGGGCCGGTCTGCTGGGCATGATAACTCTGGATGTGGTAGCTCTGTGGACCGTGATCCTACCCTACTACTACGGCTGAGCTGAGGGCTAGATGCGGACCCTGTCGAGCGTGACGTGCCTAGCTTTGCTCTATCTCGAGCTCTATGATATAATGCGATTGTAGTCTGCTCGAAAGAATCCCATCCAAAATGGGGGCTCGTCTCGAGTGGTTTTGGTCCGCCTATGTAGCCGTAGAAGGGAGAACGAAATGCCCAAGCCGATACTGACCTTGCTGTTGGCGTTGCTGCTCAGCCTGACTGCGTGTGGCGGTCAGCCGGCCCCGGAAGGTGATGAGGGCGGGGCTGTAGCTGGCGATCCTGCCGCCGGTGAGGCGCTGTTTGCCCAGACCCTCATCGGCACTCAAGCTGGATGTACTACCTGTCACTCCTTGGAACCCGGTGTGACTATCATTGGCCCCTCCCTGGCCAATATTGGCACGGAGGCCGGTGCACGTGTATCGGGAGAGTCGGCTGAGGACTATTTGCGCAAATCCATTGTGGAGCCCGATGCGACTGTAGTCGAAGGGTTCCCCGCTGGCCTCATGTCCAAGGAACTGTCCACTGAGCTAACTGAACAACAAGTGAACGACTTGATCGCCTACCTGCTGACGGTCAGGTGATCGCCTGACAGTTTGGTCGGTGCTACCTGTCCGAGCAGTCACCGATGTGGTGACGGAATGTCCCTTCGATACGAGTACTGCCAAAAGAAGAGAGGTGCAGAATGATAGTGACAACTTCCGAACTGTTCAAGATTGCCTACGGCAGATTCGCCATCGGCGCCTACAACATCAACAACATGGAGCAGTGCATCGGGCTGTTCCAGGGGTGCCTCGATTCCCAGGCTCCCTTCATAATACAGATTTCACGGGGTGCCCGAAGCTACGCCCGCGTCAAGATGTTGGAAGGCCTCATCCGCTCTGGCGAGGAGGTGTTCCCGGAGGCCATCTTTGCCGTCCACTTGGACCATGGCGATGAGGAAGCCGCCTACGACTGCATTGAGTCTGGGTTCTATAGCTCGGTCATGATTGATGCCTCGCACTTTCCCTTTGAGGAGAACGTGGCGATCACCCACCGCGTGGTGGAACGCGCCCATGCCAGGGGAATCAGCGTGGAGGCCGAGCTGGGCATGCTGGGTGGCGTGGAGGAAGACATTGCCGTGGACGAGAAGCATGCCATGCTTACCGACGCGGATGAGGCCGCTGACTTTGTGCGCCTGGCCGAGTGCGACAGCCTGGCAGTGGCGATCGGCACCAGCCACGGGGCCTACAAATTCCAGGGCGGTCAGGGGCTGCACTTTGACCGCTTGGCAGAGATTCAACGGCACCTGCCCGGCTTCCCGTTGGTGATGCATGGCTCCTCGTCAGTGCCGCGCGAGGAGGTGGAGCGCATCAATGCCGCTGGCGGCGCGATGGACCCATCGGCGCGGGGTGTGGATGAAGACGAGTTTGTCAAGGCCGTGCCACTGGGCGTGACCAAAGTCAACATAGATACCGACGGCCGTCTGGTGTGGACCCGTGTGCACCGCGAGTTCTTTCGCGACCAGCCGGAAAAGTTCGACTTCCGTGCACCGGGCAAGATCTTTATGGCCGACTATGCTGGGTTCATTGCCCACAAGAACGAGAAGCTGGGCAGCGCTGGGCGCCTGGAAGAAGTGCGTGCGGCATTGACCTGACCTGGTGGGGCGGGATAGGTTGTGACCCCATCCCGCGGCTGATCTCACGCAGAGAGCTCATGCCGAGGGCTCAGTCGAACGGGGTCCGGGCTACTCCCTGTCCAGTCGTGGCAAACACCTCGGTCGGGAAAGCTCCTGCGAATGAGGTCATGCTCCCGGTGGGTCGTCAACCTGCCGGGAGTTCTTTGGAGTGAGGGGGATGAGCTTCAAGCAGCAAGCTGCCCTTAGGGCATTGAGCCATGTCCGCAATGGTATGGTCCTGGGCTTGGGCACTGGTGCGACCACCTCCCATTTCATTGATCTGCTGGCAGAACGGATCCGAGGCGGGGTCCTGCGAGATATCGTTGGCGTGCCTACCTCTGGGCAGACGGCGCAGCGCGCTCGCGGCCTTGGCATCACCCTGACCACACTGGCCGATCACTCTCGGCTAGATCTGGCCGTGGATGGTGCTGATGAGGTGGACCCAGACCTCAATCTCGTCAAGGGCCTGGGCCGCGCCCTGCTCCGGGAAAAGATCGTCGAGGTCCATGCCGCTCGCTTCATGGTGATCGCGGATGAGTCAAAGTTGGTCTCCCACTTGGGTAGAGGGCCTTTGCCGGTGGAGATCGTGCCCTTCGGGGCCGAAGCTCATGTCCGCTGGCTCAACACCCTGGGGGGGCACGCCGAGCTGTGGCGGGAGCAAGACGGCTCTCCTATCGTGACCGACAACGGCAACTACCTGGCCCGCTGCTGGTTCTCCGAGGGCATCGCCGATCCCCACGCTTTGGCCCGCACTCTGGCCGGTCGCCCTGGCATTATCGAGCATGGCCTGTTCCTGGACATGGCCAGCGTTGTCATCGTGGCTGGGGTAGACGGGATCCGCACCCTGGAGAGAGATTAGAGAAGCCCCGATTCCCGCCCGCCCAGGGCTGGCTGGGTGCGGTCGCGGAAATGAACCGAAGCGAAGCCACAGGGTGACCCGCATGAACCATCTCTTCAGGCAATTCCTGGTGCTCATCTGTGTGCTATCCGGGCTCTGGTCTTTTTGTTCCTGCCAGGGTGTATCCAGCACGGGTGCGGAATGCACCTTGGCACCAGAAGCGAGTCATATCGCCGCTGCGACTTCAGCGCCGTCTCCCACTGCCACGCTGCTGCCGGTCCCATCTCATGTGCCGTCCCCAACCTTCACTCATGTGCCATCCCCGACCCCTACCCCCGGACCGTCTCTATCCCCCAACCGTGTAGAGCACCCGCAGGCAGAAGAGCCCATTCCAACGTACACCTATAGAATCGTGAATACCTATCCTCACGACCAAGGTGCTTTCACGGAAGGACTGGTATTTGAGCAGGGTGTTTTGTACGAAAGCACAGGACTTCGCGGGCGCTCAACACTGCGCAGAGTGGCGTTGGAGACCGGCGACGTCCTGCAACGCCACGCACTGCCCGACAGGTTTTTCGGCGAGGGCATAACCCTGTATGGGGACAAGATCATTCAGCTAACCTGGCAATCCAATATTGGTTTTGTCTACGATAAGAACAGCTTTGAGCTGCTTCGGACGTTTCACTATCCCACCGAGGGCTGGGGCCTCACGCACGACGGCCAGCGGTTGATCATGAGTGATGGCACGTCAACGCTGCACTTTCTGGATCCTGAAACCCTCGAGGACATCGCGCAGGTTGAAGTCTATGACAACCATGACCCGGTCACGAGACTCAATGAACTGGAATACATCCGGGGAGAAGTATATGCCAATGTCTGGCAGGCTGACCGCATCGCCATAATCGACCCGGAGACCGGCCGGGTGACCGCCTGGATAGATCTGGAGGGACTGCTGGATGCGGAAGACTATGGCGAGCCGGAGGATGTGCTCAATGGCATCGCTTATGATCCAGAGACTGATCGGTTGTTTGTGACGGGCAAACTGTGGCCGAGACTCTTTGAGATCGAGCTCATTTCCCCGGAATGAACGTTCTTGCCATTCGTCGTGCGCTCCGCCCGTTCTGTTTCCCACATCTCCTCGAATAGCCGCCAACAGGTCTTTCGACGTTGACGAGTCGAGTTTTCCCGAGTGTGCTTGGACGTGGTTGGATAGGCGTCTCGAGGTCGAGTTCCGTGGTGTGATAGCGAGCCACGCCAAATCTTCGGACGGCTGACCCATTTCGAAAGCTCGAGGCGAATACCCTGGCACGAACAGAAGTCCTGCAGGAACCGGCACTCCTCCCAACACCTGATCGTTTGGTTGCTGTTGAAACCGCCTCGAGTCCAATCCTGGAAGATCTGGAACGAAGGGTCAATAGAGGTTCGTACGAAACGTGGGTGCGTTGGCCTACTGGGTGATGCGAGAGATCACCAGCGCACAAGTCCTGGTCTTGAGCACAGAGCTGTGATTTGCTTCGAGGGATGGCCAGTTGCTATCCCTCAAACGCCGTCAAGTCCGTCCGTTCTGCTTCCCACATCTCCTCAAACATCTGCTGGATCTCCTCTGGCGAGCAGATGGCCGCCGTGAGGGGATCGAGCATCAGTGCGTGCAGCGCGGCCCCCATGTCCCGCTCCATCACCGCCTGAACCATTAGGTCGTGGATGTACATGTGCGCCGCGTCGAGGGCGGCCAGTTGAGGCGGCAGCGGCCCAAAATGGGTGGGCTGCAGGCCCGTCGCGTCCACCAACACTGCCACTTCGACGCACCCCCCGGCAGGCAGATTGTCAATCAGGCCGGTGTTCAGAACGTTGCCGTGGATCACTGCCGGGTGGCCTGCCTCGATGGCCTCGACGATGACTGAGGCGTGCTCGGTGCTCCGCTGCAAGATGATCTCGCTCTCACCGGCCAACATCGCCCGGATAGCCTGGTCAGCTCCCTCGCGCCAGCGGGGCCAGTTGTTCGCATAGAAGCCGCTCTCCCCCCCATAGCCCGCGCGTGTGTAGCGCTGCAGCAGGTCGGATCGCTTGCGAAAATAGGGCACGTACTCCGAAAAGTGACCGCTCGACTCGGTAACAAAGGCGCCAAAGTGGAGCATCACCTCGAAACGCACCGGATCGGCCTCGTACACCCCGGGGTCTCTGGCGGCCTGCCGCAGACGGGGGTACATGTCCCGGCCCCGGTGCGTTAGCTCGGTGAACCAGGCCAGGTGATTGATCCCAGCACAGCGCCAGCGTAGCTCCTCGTAGGGCACATCAAGGTAGTCGGCCAGTTGGCGAGAGGTGCCCTGCACCGAATGGCACAGCCCCACGACTGCGAGGCGCGTGGCCCGCAGGGCCAGCAGCGTCAGGGCTGACATCGGGTTGGTGTAGTTCATCACCACAGCCTGGGGGCAGAGGCGCTCCACGTCGTGCAGGATCCGCAACCAGGTCGGACCGGTGCGCAGCATCTTAAAGATCCCGCCCGGACCAATGGTGTCGCCGATGCACTGGTCAACACCATACTTGAGCGGGATCTCGTAATCGGGGCGGACGTTGCGCAGTCCGCCCACTTCGATGGTGTTGATGACATAGTCGCAGCCGGGCAGCACCCGCCCCCGGTCGGCAGTCGCCTCCACCTTCCAGGCCCGCCCCGAGCGCGCCACCAGCTCTTCGCCGATCCGGTGGGCCAGTTCCAGGCGCTCGGCGTCGATGTCCACCAGGGCAAAGGTTCCTGTCTTCAGCCCCGGTGTACAGAGCAGGTCGGTCATCAACTGCCGGGCAAAGACCGCACTCCCCGCGCCCAGGATGGCAACTTTGATCGGTGGTGCCAAGGGAATCGGCTCGGTGGTCGCCAGCTCGGCGGGAACCTGGCTCTCGCCCGGGTTGGCGTGAAAGTCGCCCTCACAGATAGCATCCTCCACCTTGATCTCCATGTCATTCAACTCCAGTGTCCGGAAGCGGATCCTGAGCCTGTGTGCACCGGGCTGGAGCGTCTCACCCATCAGCCGCAGAGTCAGGGTCAGCCCCGCGAAAGTGACGGTGGCGCGTCCGGTGTGATGGTCGCTGCGGTCCTACCGGTCACACTCCGGTGGGCGCCCCCATCTGGCACCAAAACGAGCACCGCCTGGGGCACATACACAGTACCATCTACCTCAATGCCCTCGAAGCGGGTCACCGTCGCAGTGCCGAAGGCGTTCTTCAGAGCAAACTGGCAGCCCTCCGGTGTATTGCGCAGGCTGCCCATGATGTACAGCCTCTTGAGGATGAGGTCAGGAATCGCTGGCACGGTGCACCTCCTTGGCTGATTACGGGTTTGCGAGACTTGATCTTCTACGTTGTGCTGCGTTCAGGCACCCTGTAGGCCATCCGCACACTCAAGTCTGCCATTCTCATCATAGCGCAGAATGCCTCTCTGGGCAAGGTGAAAACCACAAGAAACCGGCTGAACCTTGTCTTAAAACCGCTTCTTGGAATTCTTCCAGTCTTCACCAAACCGCAGGGTTGTGGTATAATGGCTCCACTCCGGTGGGCTCGGGCTTGAAGGATAGTGTTGATGGCTGATTTCGTCCACTTACACGTGCATAGCGACTTCTCGTTACTTGACGGGCTGAGCAAGGTGAAGGATCTTGCTCACGCTGCGGCTGACATGGGGATGCCCGCGCTGGCCCTAACCGACCACGGGGTCATGTTCGGAATCTTGCACTTCTACCACGCAGCCAAAAAGGCCGGCATCAAACCTATCGTCGGCTGCGAAGTTTATGTCTCACCCCGGCGCATGACGCAAAGGGACGTCAAATACGACACTAGACCCACCCACCTCATCCTCCTGGCCGAGAACCAGACCGGCTATCACAACCTGATGCAGATCGCGACGGCGGCCCAGCTTGAAGGCTTCTACTACAAACCCCGTGTAGATAAGGAATACCTGGCCTCCCATGCCCAAGGACTCATTGCCCTCTCTGCTTGCGGATCGGGCGAGGTGCCACGGCTGCTGGGGTCCGATCCTCGTGGGCGTGGGCCACGACCCCAGCGCGCTCGCAGAGCCGCCGAGTGGTACCGCGATGTCTTTGGCCCGGACGGTTTCTTCCTGGAGCTCCAGGAGCATGACATCCCCGAAATGAAAGCAGTCAACCGGGCGATGGTGGAACTCAGCCGTGAGACTGGCATTCCGTTGGTAGCTACTAACGACTCACATTACACGCGACACGACCAGGCCTACGCCCACGAGGTCCTTCTCTGCATCCAGACGGGCAAAACGTGGACAGAACCGTCGCGGATGAAGATGAACAACGACAGCTACTATCTAAAGAGCCCGGACGAGATGGAGGCTCTGTTTCCCGATTTGCCCGAGACGTTGCGCAATACTTTGGTCATTGCTGAACGGTGTAACGTCAATCTCGAGCCTACGGGCTTTCACCTGCCTGACTTGGACATTCCAGCCGGCTACACTCCCAGAACCTACCTCCGCCACCTGACCGAATCCGGCCTGCGCCGGCATTACGGCGAAGCGTTCGACAGCGAACGCGTCCAGAACCGGATGGAGTACGAACTCGAAATTGTCCACCGGATGGGCTTTGATGTCTATTTCCTGATCGTTTGGGACCTGTGCCAGTTTTCCAAGAAACAGGATATCTGGTGGAACGTGCGCGGTTCGGCGGCAGGGAGCATCGTGGCATACGGATTGGGGATCACGTACCTCGATCCGCTGGCTCATGACCTGATCTTTGAGCGATTCCTGAACCCCGGCCGAGGCTCGATGCCTGACATTGACCTTGACTATCCAGACGACCGTCGGGAGGAGATGATCCAGTACACTGTGCGCAAGTATGGCGCGGACAGGGTAGCCCAGATTATCACGTTCGGGACATTGGGGGCCAGAGCGGCCATCCGGGACGTGGGTCGAGCGCTGGACATCCCTCTGGGTGAGGTGGACAAAGTGGCCCGGCTGGTGCCTGGCGGCCCTGGCGTCACGCTGGAAACTGCCCTGGCTCAGGTAGTTGAGCTGCGCCAGATGTACGAGGGCATCGACTATGTTCATCAGCTAATTGACACCGCCCGCGAGGTGGAGGGTGTCTCCCGCCACGCCAGCACGCACGCCGCGGGTGTGGTGGTGACTGACCTGCCACTGGTGGAATACACCCCGCTGCATCGACCTACTCGAGAGGTGCCCGCCGGAGCTGAACCACTGCCGGTTACCCAGTACACGATGGATGTCCTGGAAGACACAGGGTTGCTCAAAGTGGACTTTTTGGGGTTGAGCACCCTCACCATCCTGCGCAAAGCCGTGGACCTGATTCAAGAACGTCACGGGAACACCTTCACCCAGCACAACATCCCCCTCGATGATCCAGAGACCTACCGGTTGCTGTCCAGTGGGCAAGTGACGGGCATCTTTCAGGTGGAATCGGGCGGGATGCGTCGCGTACTTACTTCCATGCGACCCACCAAGTTCGAGCACATTGTGGCCGTGCTGGCTCTCTACCGTCCCGGCCCGATGGAGTTCATTGATGATTACATCGCTGGGCTCCTCGGCACCAAAGAGCCCCAGTATGATCACCCCGCCCTGGAGCCGATCCTGCGAGAGACATTCGGGGTCTGCGTCTACCAGGAGCAGATTATTCGTATCTTGACCGACATTGCCGGCTATACCCCCGGCGATGCGGATCTGGTGCGGAGTGCCGTGGGAAAAAAGAAGCGTCAGGAGCTGGTTCGCCACCGGGATGGTTTCGTTCAGGGTGCCCAGCAGCACAGTGGCTTGGATGAAGCCTCCGCCAACAAGATCTTCGACGCCTTTGAGTATTTTGCTCGCTACGGTTTCAACAGAGCTCACGCTGCTGACTATGCTACCATCACCGTGCAAACCGCCTACCTCAAGGTCCACTACCCCGTTGAGTACATGACGGCTCTTCTGACAGTGGAACGGGGCAACACCGAAAAAGTTGGCCTGCTCATCGCCGAAGCGCGGCGGCTGGGCATCGAGGTCCAGCCTCCAAACGTGAACTACAGCGGATTAGACTTCACGATTGAAGACAGGTCCGATGGACTAGAGGGACCGGCCATCCGGTACGGCCTGGGGGCCATCAAAAACGTGGGAGAGGGGCCAGTCGCGGCCATCCTTGCTGTGCGAGACCCTTCGACATCGGACCTTTCGTCCGCCTCAGAGGAAGGGCCGTTCCAAGACATCGATGACTTCTGCCAGCGGGTAGATCTGCGTCAGGTGAACCGCCGGGCCTTGGAGAGCCTCATCAAGGCTGGTGCGCTAAGCCCATTTGGCCAGCGGGCGCAGTTGCTGTCCGTGATGGACCGCGCCATGAGCATCAGCCAGCAGGCCCACGGTGCTGCTCAACAGTACACCATGTTCGATCTGCCCGCCTTTGCCCACACCGCCCGGTTGGCTTCCGATCTGCCCCAAGTCGCCGAGGTGCCGCGCCGGGAAGTGCTGGGCTGGGAAAAAGAACTGGTGGGCGCATACATCTCGGATCATCCCCTCTCCCGCGTGTGGGCCGACTTGGAGGAAACGATCACCGTCCTCACCGGCCAGATTGACGAGACAGTGGATGGGCAGAATGTGACAGTGGCGGGCCTGGTCAACCGTGTGCGGCCGACTCTCACAAAGAAGGGTGCTCCGATGGCCTTTGCCCAGATTGAAGATCTGCAGGGCACCGTCGAAGTCGTAATCTTTCCCGGCGTGTGGGCGCAGACGAAAGAGCTTTGGGAGCTTGAAAGCATTCTGGTTGTGCGGGGCAGGGTCAGCCTCCGAGGGCGAGAACCTAGCATCATCGTCAACTCGGTCACCGATGAAATCACGACCACCCGTGTCCTCGAGCAACAGATGCCCGCCTCAATCCCGGCGGGTGCCCCTATACCGGTGCATGCCCCTCAAGAGGTGGGGCTCCCAGACGCGGTGGGCGCCCCACCAAAGGCAGGGCTCCCAGACGCGCTGGGCGCCCCTCCAGAGGTGGGGCCCCCAGACGTGGTGGGCGTACACCTGCACGTGACAATCCCCCGCAGCGATCCCGCACTGGGCAGCAACATGGAGGCAGTCATCAGACGGCTCGGCCGAGTCTACGATCTATTGCGGCGCTACCCAGGTGAGGACCGGTTTAGCCTTTACGTGGAGAATGGCAGCGAGGGCCGGATACAGATCAGCTTTCCGAACGACACCACGGGCCATTGCGTGGAACTGGAACAGAAACTACGAGTGCTGGTGGGGGCAGGAATGGTCCGCGTGGAACGTATGGAGCAAGCGGCCAAAGCGGTCTGAAGCCCACTGGTGTGGAACTGCTCTGATGGAAGTTGGCTGTGGACGCTTATGGACAAGTTAGTCGAACAAGTCAAACAGGGCCTGGCGGCTTCGGGATTGGACCCGAATCTGGTTCGCGAGCTACCAGCCGATACCAGCACCGCTGAAGCTGCGGCCCGCGCTGTAAACGCCCGCCAGGGCAGCATTGTCAAATCCCTTATCTTTTTGGCGGATGGCAGGCCGCTGCTGGTGCTGGTGGCTGGAGACCAGCGAGTCGATGTCAGGCAGTTGCGGGCCATGTTGGGGATGAGCAAACGACGGCTGCGCATCGCCCGACCCGCGGAGGTGCTTGAACACACTGGGTTTGAGGTAGGCGGCGTCCCGCCGGTAGGACACAAAGAGCGCGTGCGTACCTTGATTGATCGCACTTTGGGTCGCTTCGACACCGTGTGGGCTGCCGCTGGCAGTGCCCATGCCGTCTTTCCCATCTCCTACGAGAAGTTGGTGATCGTCACCGGCGGGGAGGTCACGGACTTTGTAGAGATTGGAGATCAGGGATCGGCTAGTGGATGCTAGAGGCTGGCTATCCAGGCAATAGCATGAGGAGCGAGGCCGGGTTTCTCCTCGCTCCTCACTGCGGCCCGTCGTAGCGGGACCTCTACTGACCCTTGGGTGCCCTGCGCGCCCTATACTGGAACCTTGGGCAGCTCTTCCAGGGCTTGGTCGATTCGCTCTTGTTCGAGCTCGTAGTCTGGTAGATCCTGCCTGAGGTAGGCGTCGTAGGCTGCCAGGTCAAAATGCCCGTGGCCGCTATTGTTGAAGAGAATGACCTTCGACTCACCCGACTCTTTGCAGGCGAGCGCCTCATCGTGGACCGCCCGGATGGCATGCGCTGTCTCGGGGGCGACGATAAAGCCTTCAGCCTTGGCAAAGCTTATCGCCGCATCGAAGCAGGTGTTCTGATGGTAGGCGCGGGCCTCTGCCTTCCCCTGGTCCAACAGGGCGCAGATGCTAGGCGCCATGCCATGGTATCGCAGCCCTCCGGCGTGCACCGGAGCGGGGATGAATCCATGTCCCACCGTGTGCATCATTGCCACCGGGCCGGTCCTGGCGGTATCTCCCCAGTCGTAGGCATACACCCCGCGGGTCATGCTGGGGCAGGCAGTGGACTCGACAAAAATAGCTCGCAAGCCTGGCTTGGTACCGTCCAGTTTGTCCTTCATGAAGGGAAAGATGAGACCGGCGGCGTTGCTCCCACCGCCAGCACAACCGATGAGGATGTCGGGGTAATCACCCGCCATCTCCATTTGCTTCCTGGCCTCCAACCCAATGACCGTTTGATGGAGCAGGACAAAGTTGACCACACTGCCAAGCGAGTACTTGAAACCGTCGTGAGTGACGGCGTACTCGATCGCCTCGCTGATAGCGATGCCCAGGCTGCCCGGCGTCTCCGGATCCACAGCCAGGATGTCCCGGCCAGCCTTGGTCTCTGTGCTGGGACTGGGCACGACGCGACCGCCCCAGGTCTCCATCATGATACGCCGGTAGGGCTTCTGCTGATAGCTGATGGCGACCATAAAGACCTTGCACTCCAGGTCGAACAACTGAGCGGCGAAACTTAGGGCGCTGCCCCACTGGCCAGCCCCTGTCTCGGTCGAGAAACCCTGCAGGCCTTCCTGCTTGGCATAGTAGCACTGGGCCACCGCCGTATTGGGCTTGTGGCTACCCGGCGGGCTGACACCCTCCCATTTGAAGTAGATCTTGGCTGGCGTATCCAGCGCTTTCTCCCAGCGAGCAGCGCGGTAAAGCGGTGAAGGGCGCCACATCTTGAGCACATCTCGCACCTCATCCGGGATCTCGATCCACCTCTCTTGACTCGCTTCCTGCATGATGAGCGCCTGGGGAAAGACCGGCGCCAGGTCATCAGGACCCAAGAGCTCCAGCGTCGCTGGATGCCGGAATGGCGGCGGGGGCTGCTCCATGTCCGCGGTCACGTTGTACCAATGGGTAGGCAGCTCTTTTTCTTGTAGGACATACTTGCACTGTGACATTGTTCTCCTCTCCTTTTGCATCAAAAGATCATGATCCTTGGAACTACCAGGTCGATCGCACATCCACGATTCTCTATCGCATCCTCCTTTCCTCACGTCTCCAAAAAAGCAGAGCGGTCTGTAAAGAACTGCTTGTATAGCCGATAATGGCTGGTATCCTCGTACGCCACCTCGGCGATCGGGGTCGAATCGAAGCTAAAGATCTGAGCGCCGGGATGGGCCAGCAGGATGGGAGAGTGGGTGGCGATGATGAACTGCGCATGCCCCCCAGACCCCAATTGCTGCAGCAAACTCAGGAATTGGATCTGACTTGAGGGCGATAGTGCAGACTCGGGTTCGTCGAGGAAGTAGATGCCTGTGATCTGGAAACGCCCGCCAAAGTAGGACAGCATTCCCTCACCGTGCGACAGCGTGTTCAGAATGCGGCCACCATGATACCTCAACCGACCAGGATCGCAGAGCGCGACGTCGTCGAGAAAATCGGCAAAGTCACGGAACGTCTCGGCTCTAAACAGAGATCCTGGCGCCCCTCCATTGGTCCAGGAAACCGTGATATGGTCTGCAAGCTTGGTTTCGTGGGGGTTGTTGTGAGCCAGGTGTCGCCGGGGCTTGTCCCAGACATGGATGCCGCACTGCCTGGCGATGGCGTCCAGCAAGGTGGATTTGCCCGATCCGTTTTCGCCCACAAAGAAGGCGACCGGCTTTCTGAACCTCAACTCTCCCGGTTCCCGAATGACGGGGATGTTGAATGGATAGCACTGTTGCGTCGGAAACCCGTCGCTGTTGATCCTGACTTTATCCAGGTGCATTGCGTGCTCCTTTACAAACTCCGTAGGTCGTGCATCCTGTGGTTGCTCGCACGTCTCGGCAGGCTGCGCCCACGCGCCACGTGGGGCATCCAAACCAGCACTGGGAGGTTGGTGATCTCCTCAGGGCAGTTGGGCATCTACGCAGACTGGCGGCTGGCCACAGCCGGCACCTCCATGCCAAGAGGGGGCAGTGAGTAGACCCTTGACAGTTGTGGGCCATAGAGCCCCATGGCCTGGTAGACCATATCCATCGTCTCCCGGGCAACACCCCGCACACGACGCGTACCATCAATGAGGATGTCCTCAACGAGTCCCGGCTGGGCCTCGTATCTGGCGCGGCGCTCACGCAACGGCACCAAAAAGCTATTGATGGCGCGTGCCAGTCTGCGCTTGACTTCGACGTCGCCCACCTTGCCCTGGCGATACTGTTCTTTTAAATTGCTCACTTCATCGACGTCGGGGTTGAACGCGTCGTGGTAGATAAACACCGGGTTGCCCTCCACCCGGCCAGGGATATCGGCCCGTACCCGCTGTGGATCGGTGTACATGCTCATGACCTGCCGGTTCACGGTTTCCTTGTCATCCGCCAGGCAAATGACGTTGCCCCGACTCTTGCTCATCTTGGCCTGGCCATCGGTGCCTACCAGCGTCGGCACCTCGCCCAGCAGGGGATCGGGCACCGGGAATACCTCGCCGTAGAGCCGGTTGAAGCGCCGGGCAATCTCACGAGTCACTTCAACATGGGCCTCGTTGTCCTTGCCCACCGGTACCAGGTGCGCCCTCGGTAGCAGGATATCGGCTGCCTGCAGCACTGGGTAACCGAGGAGCCCAAACGGCATCACTTTCAGCTTTGCATCCCGGGCCATGTCCTTCAGGCTGGGTATCCGCTCCAGGCGGGGCACGCTCACGAGCATCTCAAAGATCAGGTTCAGTTCACAGGTCTCTGGCACTGCCGATTGAACAAAGATTGGACTCCGCTCCGGGTCAATGCCGGCGGCCAGATAGTCCAGCACGATGTCGTGGACGTACGTGGCGACCTGTGCCACTTTGTCCTTCTTGGGCTGGGTAGTGAGCGTATGCAGGTCAGCGATGATGAAAAAACAATCATACTCTTCCTGCAACTGTACCCGGTTCCGCAAGCTGCCCACATAGTGCCCCAGGTGCAACCTGCCCGTTGGCCGATCACCGGTCAGTATCCTTTGCCGTTCCATGTTCTGTCCTCCTGTCAGAGATCCTGCGTCTCCAAGCGGAAGTGGCGCCTCCCTGAGGTTGCGAAACATCTGGATGATGATTTGCCTCAAAGCAAAAAAGCGCCCGTCCTCTTCAAAGGACGAGCGCTCCATGTTGCCACAAAGAGACCCGCGGTGCCACCTCTCTTAGCCTGGCGCCCCAAACAAAAATCCGCCGGTGATGGCGGATAGAAATCTGGCGTGCCAGCCTCACTCATTGCAGGTACAGCCCCCCGACCATTACCTCTGGTCGGCGACGATACCCTCGGCCCTGATAACGGTGGCGACTCCGGCTCCGACTACTTGCCCTGGCGGCTTGGCACTCCAAGCTGGTTGCTCCAACTACGGAGCCGACGGGCGTTCGGCAGGCAGCTCCCAGGCCCATTCACTGCCAGCGCTGGTATCGGGCTTCCACCTGACCCCGACTCTCTGAACCTCGCTTCGGCGGCTACTACTCCTGATCCTAGCCTTTGGCCTATTCACTTGTGGAACAACAGTATACCACATCCTGCTAGAACTGTCAAGTATCGTAAAAGTCGTCGGCTACAGGTGCGGCTCGATTTTGGACACTAGCTTGGTCTTGGGCATATAGCCCACAATGCGTTCCACCGCTTCCCCGTTCTTGAACAGGATCAAGGTCGGGATGCTCATCACCCCGAATTGCATTGCTGACTGGCTGTTGTGGTCCACGTCCAGTTTGGTTACCTGAAGCCGTCCGTCATATTCGTCGGCGATCTCTTCCAGGACCGGTGCGATCATCTTGCACGGCCCGCACCACACGGCCCAAAAGTCCACTACCGTGGGTAGGTCCGCCTTGAGCACAACATCTTCAAAGGTGTCGTCCGTGATGACAATGGGTTTCGCCATGATTCTATTCCTCCTTGGCAGTTCTGGCGAGATTGTCTGTGGGGGAGGGATGCAGTTCCTCAGTGAGGGGGTCCTCCTCTACGGGAGGGCCCTCTTCTGCGTGAGCGCCGTCCTCGGCGGGAGGGATAGAGAATCGGGAAAAGACCAGCGACAGTACGCGGCCCACCCGTTGCCGCGCAACATCTCCTTCGGCGGTCAGCAAACACTCCTGCACAAAGTTGTCAGCGACGAGCAGGCCTACTCTGTCCAGGGCTGCCCGAGCGGCCATCAACTGAGTGAGGATCGCCTCGCAATCCCGCTGCTCCTCGATCATACCTTGCAGGCCACGAACCTGACCCTCGATCCGCTTCAGGCGATTTGTGATCTCTTCTGTCCCCATCCCTGATCCCACTCCCGTGAGCAAAGGCATCATGGATACCCCCACCGGGTACAGGCCCCATCTTATCCTGTTTCGGCCAATCTGTCAACCCCATGGTCCCTTCATGTGCCGCGCATCAGGCATTCTCCAACACCATCAGACCATCCGGGCCAGGGGTGAAGGCCATGGGTCCCTGTGGGATGCGGTTGTCCACTTGCAGGTACCCGGCGTCCATGTATTCCCAGATGACTTGGAACGGCATCTCTCCCGCTACCCATTTCTCCACGATCACGGTGCCGTGACCGGGCAAAACCGTAAAGGCCACCTGGCGTGGATCTTCTGGGTTCTGCAGAGCCAGTGAGTGAGCAAAGGCATCTCGGATACCCTGGGCCTGCGCACCGGTAGCGCAGGACACAATGTAGTGATAGTACTGGGATTCCAGAGGGACAAACTCTACCCGATCAGGATGGTAGGCAGAAATGCCCCGATGTCCGTGCAGCTTGGACCGCGCCACTGGCACTTTGGCCTGGTGAGTCCACTCCTGTCCCAAGGTGACGGTAGGGAGTGCGCGATCCATATCTATCATCTCCAGTGCTTCAGAAGAGGGGAACGAATTCTGCTTTCCCTCAACTTCTCGCACCAGGGCCCCTTTGCCGTCAGGCCGCACACCCACGATGACAGCCAGCTCGTCCTCGGTGATGTTGCTCTTGCTCACGGGCCGGGCGCTGCCCGTTATCGTAGTGATGAGCGCCCCCAGGGCCGGGTCCCAGGTAGAGAAGCATCCCTCGCTGTACTGGTCGGCAACGGCGTCTCCCACGGCTGGTACGTGGACCAAGTCAGCGATGCGTACCATCTTGGTAAAGAAGTTTCGCTCGCCCAGCTCTCGCCCGGCCTGGCGCATAGCCGCGGGCGTGCTGAGATGCTGCCAGAGGGCATATGGAATGAGTTCGTCCACCACCTGGTGTTCGGTCACGTCGTCGGCGCAGACCGTGGTGACGATGCGCAGAACGATATCGTCGTAAAAAGAAGACAGATCCTCAACTTCACTGCGGGGGTAGGCGCCGACCAGATCAAAATGGTAGGCGACGTCGGGGCTCTCGTCCCCGACTACAAGGACTATCCGGATGCACTTGCTCTGAGCCTGCACGAGACGTTCCAATGCCAGGATGGCCCCCCCGCGACGACCCTGCTCAAGGAGCACCTGGTAGGCTTGGGAGGCCAAGCCCGGGAATTCATAGTCTGCTGGGTCTGGTGGCTCCTTCGCCAGTGCAGCCTGGAAATGGTCCATAACGCGCTGAAAGTCGCCAGGAGATACCTGCATCAAGGTGTAAACGCTGGGGGTGCGCGAAAGGCCGAACCGGCGGCGGGCTGAGAGGAGCAGCGCCTGCCGCCAACTCACTACTTCGCCAAAGGGAGCGGTGGTCAGAATGACGTCGGTGCCATCATCCGGTGTCGTCTGGACCTGATGTCCCTGAAGGCGGGCATGACGCAAGACGCCGTCTGCCACGTCCTCCAGCAAGGGCGTCAGCGACCCAGGGACAAAAGCCATGTGGATTCCGCGCAACCACGGGTGTGTGGCTTTGGCCCCGCCGGGTTTTCGGAGAACAGAAGTCATGTCAGATTCCCTCTACGAAGCATCTTGAGGTGGGATGCTTTCATTGATTGGTCACGTGCCATAGCACTAGAACACGCCTGCGGCCGCCCGGTTACGCTGGCCCTGACCTACTACAAAGGTTCGGCCCTGCCTGCGCGTGGGTCCCCAGCAGCATGCCTACTTTCATCAGGCGAGCGCCTTCGGCGGCCGATCTCTGATTACATCAGGCCATCTCTTTCGGTCGGCAGCAGCCGCAAGCTGGGCACTACGTCCAGATCCCAACCCGCTTGCCTGCCTTTGCCAGCCGGAGTGCCAACTGGCGCGCCAACCGGCGCGCCTTCCGGACGCCCGCTGAACCGAAAGAACCCGGCGCTCGCGATCATCGCCGCATTGTCGGTACAAAACTCGGGTGGGGGAAGGCGCACTGGCACGGGGCTGCGCAGTGACATCTCAGCCCTCAGCAACTCGTTGGCCGCTACGCCCCCTGCTAGTAGCACCGCCTTGACCTCGAACTCCTCTGCGGCGCGGCGGGTTTTCTCCACCAGGACGTCGACCACGGAAGCTTGGAAACTGGCCGCGAGGTTGGCGGCTGGCAGTTCCCGCATGGGCGTTTGTACCAGAGGGACCCCGACTGCCTTGGATTTGAACGCTGACCTGCCGCCCGCCCCGGGCCGGTACCTCTGCACGATGCGCAGCACGGCCGTCTTGAGTCCCGAAAAACTAAAGTCATAGGTGCCCGGCAGCCAGGCCCGGGGAAGATCGAAAGCTGTTGGGCTGCCAGCCCTCGCTAGCTCTTGGATGGCTGGCCCACCGGGATAGGACAGCCCCAGCAGGCGTCCCACTTTGTCAAAGGCCTCGCCGGCAGCATCGTCCAGCGTACCGCCCAGCCGCTGGTACTGGCCGTGTCCCCTCATCAGGATCAGTTCGGTGTGGCCGCCCGAGACCACCAGACACAACAGAGGAAAGTCAGGCGGGGGTGGCTGGACCAGCCAGTTGGCGTAGATGTGTGCTTCAATGTGATTGATGCCGATCAGGGGCAGCCCACGTCCCCAGGCCACGGCCTTGGCGACATTGACCCCTACCAGCAGCGAGCCTGCTAGCCCAGGCCCGTAGGTTACGGCGACTGCTGTCAGGCTTTGCCCTTCAGCACCGCCCTGGGCAGGCCCTGAGGGGCTCAAGGGTTCGACCGAGGGCTCAAACTGAAGGGCTGCAGGAGCCTGTCCTGAGCTTGCCGAAGGACGCTCCCAGTGGACGTTGGCCTCGATCAGCGCTTCCTCGATCACTGGCAGGATACTCAATACATGCTGCCGGGACGCCACCTCTGGATAGACGCCGCCGAACTGCTGGTGGATGTCTATCTGTGAGGCAATCACGTTGCTGTGGATGGTCCTGCCATCGGCCACCACTGCCGCAGCCGTCTCGTCGCAGGAAGTCTCGATGCCCAATATCAACGTCATGCTCATCTCTGGTCCCAAGTATAGCAGATTTGCCCTGCTCTGGCAATCTGGCCACTTGCTGCTTACAACTGGCCATGCTATAATGCGGACGGGGTGCGAATAGCGGCGTGAACCAACGAGTCCAGTCCCTGAGGCAAACACTTGTGAGGGTGCCAGCCGGCTGGTGGGTCGTCCTCCTGACCTT
>CBDUWJ010000008.1:0-20351 GCA_965370895.1 uncultured Anaerolineae bacterium
AGCAGTCGTTCACCCTCAGTCCGGACCGTTCAAAGCTGAATCGGGTGCGCTGGGCGCTGCTGGGCAGCGGCGCGCCCACCTCTATCTGCACCGTGGAGCTGACAATGAGCGAATCATCGACGACGGTAGAGGGTGGCTCGGCAGGCGAGAGTGTGAGATCGACACCTTTGGAGTCAAGGCCAGGGCGGACCATCACGGAGTGTTTGTAGCACAGGCCGGCGATGCAGGTCTGCTTGAGCGCGTCGTCAAGGCCACGTTTTCCGGCGACCGGCACATAGCAGCCCGGCGGCACGCCGGCGATGTGGTAGCTGCCGTCAGGGCCGCTCTCGGCAGTGAAGGTGTGGCCCAGCGGGGAGGCGACCAGCACCGCTGCACCGGGGAGGGGGTCTCCCTCAGCATCCCAGACCGTGCCCGTGATGGTGCCGGGGGGTTCGTCGCTGTGCACTACCGGCCCGCCGAACCACTTGACGACTTGATAGTGGATGACATTGCGCAGACCGGTGACAGTCGGATTGGCGCTGAAGCTAAACCATGCCAGGCCCAGGAGCAAGAGCCCGGCCAGGAGCAGCAATATCCAGCGGAGGCGTTTCTTCATAGAGGAGATCTCCCGATCAGCATGGACAGGAGTGGACATCTGTGCAGGCATGGAGGCAGGCTCTGCCGTCAGGTTCTGCGGACGTCGCTGGGTGCTTGTTTTTTTCAGTTCTTCTCACGCCGCCAAGCTCGCTCGAATTCGTTACACAGGCGAGCAAACGATCCATGGGTTTTTCGCTCACATTGGCAGGGCTCAGCCTCTGTCGGACCACCCACCCAGGCCGCTAGCCGCCTTCAGATCCGTACTTGCGACGGATCTTGTCGTCCACTTGGCCAATGTCCTCGCCGACGGCGTAGAGGTAGCGCCGGGACGATTCCTCACTCAGATACTTGAAGCGCCTGCCCAGCTCTTTGGCCGTGGTGTTGACGCCTGCCCCTTCGACCATCCCCCGCAGCCACGCGCCAAAGGAGCCTTGATCCTCGGCGATCTGCTGCATGTGCCGGGCATTATCCACGATGGCCCGGATCTTGGCCTTGTAGCGCACGATGCTGGTGTCCTGGCTCAGGCGCTCGACATCGACGTCGGTGAAATCGGCCACCTTGTCAACGTCGAACTCCTCAAAGGCCACCAGAAACCCATCCCATTTGCCTTGGACCACCTGCTGGCTCAGACCGCTCATAAAGATGACGGCCGTCATCATCTCCAGGTAGCCGGCGTCGTTGTCCGGCCGTTGGCCGGGAATCACGTTCAACATTTCAAAGCCTCCTATCGATTCAGTCCAGCCGCGCATCAGGCGGGCCTGGACATCGGATTGACCACCCTGCCGAGGAACAAGATGCTTCCTGTAAGATTTTCACGGATCAGAAAGACAAAGGGGTGATCCGCACGGAAAGTAGCTGGAGGCGGGGGTACGCACAAGGCCCTCATGACAACTGCTGTCGCTGCTGCCGCTTCCGTACCTTCCTCATTCACATCCACAAATGCCTTGTGAATGACGGCGCTGATATACAGCCACCGTGCTCGGCCATCCATGCCGGAGAAATCAGCCCTATCCCCATCAAATGCATCAATCATCCCCAGCGATATCAACGCGCCGTCCAGTCTGAACTGGGACGTCATCTTGAATCTCGGTAGAAAGACCTGCACATCTCTCTCCCACAGACGACTCGTCCATTTCCCCAGATTCTCCACAGTCAGGGCCTCTTCGAGTTCCGCCAGTCCATCAATCCTATTGGGCAAGAGCACAATCATGGATAGATCTTCCCCAACGTAGGGTAGCTCAAGGACTTGCAGACTGTCAGTTTCCGTATACTTGAACGTACTCTCCCGAGTCATCAGAGGGACGTCTACCTTCTGGGCAGGTGTCATCCAGAATGCGGCTTTTTCTGTCAGAGCCTTGTCAAACTGACTTGCCCAGTCCCCTTTGAAGTAGATCGCGTTGACCAGAACAAGGCGCGTCAAAACGTCCAAGACCCCTGGGACTATCAAGTCCTTGATCTTTTGCTCTGTTTTTTCCTCGACCCAAATGTTGATCGTCTCACGCGCTGCTTCGGGATCCCCGTAGTCGAGGGGGGTGATCAATGCTCCATAGTGCTCTCTGGCAAGAACAAGAAACTCTTTGAGAAACGCATAGCCTTCCTGAGGCCACAAAGCGTTCGCAACTCTCAACTGGATGCTTCCCTGCCCCTGCGCGGCGTTCAGCCCTGCTTCCAGTGAGGTAAATGCGGGATGCAAACGCTTCTGACCCAGTGGAAAGCGCAGGGCTTGAGCCATTTGTCTTTCAGTGTTCCCGCGAGCGCCGGCATAGGTCATGGCAAGCGCCGTAGATACGCTGTAAGGGGAAAAGAATAGATTGCCTTCTCTTTCCTTCAGTCGCCGGTAGAGATGAAGCGCAAACTGAGTGTTTCCGTGCACTACAGTTTCTACGTCCGGATGTTCCGTCTCTCGACTGCCATGCTGCACTGATCTCATCTCTGCCCCCCATGGGATCGTTCAACGCGGAACCCGGCCGCGACAGTTGGTGAGATCAGCTCTTTGCCGCCTCCATGAGCTTGACCACCTGGTACTCGGAGGCACCTTCAGCCTGCTGGAGTACCTTCACCACATCGTAGCACGCGACGATCTCCTGAGCGACGTCGTCCGTCGAAAGCTCCGGATCTGCGCTGATCTCGACGGCGGCCAGGGTCAGCATCCACCCCAGCAGTTGGTCGAAGGTCTCTTTGTTGAACCACAGCACACCCCGGTAGCGGTTCACCTGGAGGAATTGCTGCACTTCGCTGTCCTTGAGCCAGGAAACCAGCACTTGATAGGCACGCTCCTTCTTGGGTGCCTCTAGCTCGTACCAGTGCTGGTGGCTGATGAGGATTTTGGCAACGCCGACCGACCACCGAGCCGATCCCTCGTCCAGTCCCAGATCTTGCAGCGCACCGGCTACGAGTTTGCCCAACAGCCATTCATCCATCCAACTCCGGCTCTGTCGCTTAAAGTCACCCTCGTCTACGACTTTGCCCAGAGCGTGCGTGAAGAGCCAGCCGAACAGGATCCCCCAGGCCTGGGGATCATCGTCGAGTCGCGCCTGCATCATCCCGATGGCCGTCTTGTACTTTCGCGAACGGGGCAATGGGAAACGCTCGGCCAGCACGGGAAACTGCAAGATGGCTGCCATCTTGAGCCGGATCTCGCGCACGAGGTCGACCTCGTCCATGGCAATAGCGGTCGCGGTGGCGGCCTGGGCGGTCTCGCCTCCCTCATCGCCGGCAAACTGCCTCGTCTCCCGGAGCAGGTTGAGTGCCCTGCGCTCCACATCGGCCAGGAGTTCCGCGTCGAGCTGCCCGTCCGGTGCGGTCAGGCGGGCATCCATGAGTTGGCGGAAGGTACGTGCGTTGGCCAACTCCCTGAAGGGATCATGGACCGGCTGCAGGAACACTTCGCGCAGCGCCTCTTCGACGCTGGGCACCCCACGGCCGTTGAGGTAGGCGGTTAGATGGGCGTACTGGCGCCACTCGTTGTCCCGCACCTCGCGCCAGTCCAGGAAAACGTGGCACTTGTAGGCGTCCATCTCCACATATAACCCCTGTTCGCACAGTTCTTTGCTGTTTCGGATGTACTCCAGACCGGTGATGCGGTCGCGAAAGATGTAATAGGAATCCTCCTCAGCGTGTAGGGCCAGACCTTCGCCCAAGGTTCTGTGCACCAGCGACCGCAGGTCACCCGGTCCACTCTTGACGGAGTAGGCCACAGATGACCTGATCCAGCCCCTGGCCGTGGCGAATCTGTTGTGATAGACCACCAGCGCCGCCTCTTTGCCGGCACGATTGGAGTAGGCGAACACGTCCTCGTTGACGGAGCCTTCCGGGGTATAGAAATCGTACAGTAGAAAGTGCTCTACGTCGGCGAACAGGTACCGCTGGTGCAGTAGCGGGAAGACCTCCCGCTCGTGTCGTTCCAACAGATAGCTGTCGGGTTGCTCATCCCAGTAGGCCCGCCGGTATTCCATCCCGTATTTTTCGGCAAATCCCTCGATCTGACCGTGTCCGACCATGGGCAGACCCGGTAGCGTGACCATCATCGTACAGACGCCGAAATACTTGTCCCCCTTGCCAAACTGCGCTACAGCGGTTTCCTCGTCGGGGTTGTTCATAAAGCTCACAAAGCGTTTGAGGATTTCGGGGTCAAATTCCAGCGTGTTCTTCATGACTGAGCGATACTTGGCATTGTCCTCGTCGCGCAGCATGTTCATGAAGGCGCTGTTGTACACGCGATGCATGCCCAATGTGCGGACAAAGTAGCCCTCCATCAGCCAGAAGGCTTCGGCCAGCAACAGGGTGTCGGGGGCCTCTGCCGCCACGCGGTCCACCACTTCCCGCCAGAACTCGACCGGCATGGCGGCGTCAAACTCGGCTTTAGTCAGGCCGTGTTCCGCTCGGGTGGGGATCGCTCCTCCGGTGCCGGGCTCTGGGAACCAGAGACGCTGGAAATGCCGTTTGGTCAGGGTCATGGCCGCGTCAAAGCGGATGACGGGGAACTGGCGGGCTACGTGCAGGATGGTCTGGATCACAGCCTCGCGCACCTCGGGGTTTAGGTAGTTCAACTGGGCAGTGTCGTTCCAGGGCATGCTGGTGCCGTCGTTGCCGTGATAGATGTACTCCTCGCTACCTGTCCAACGATCCCGCCGCTTGAACACCACTGCCGCGTCGCTGCGATCGTAGTAATGGTCCTCCAGGAAGATACCCACCCGCTCGTCCTCAGAGAGATCCGGCCCATTGAAACTATAAGAGGGGAATGGATTGTAATCCAGCGAGACAAACCAGTCTGGGTGTTCGACGACCCACTTGGAATAGATCCCCACATGATTGGGCACCATATCACTGGCCAGACGGATGCCGCGCTGCCAGGCTCGCTCCCGAAGATCCTGATAGGCTACTTCGCCTCCCAGGTCGGCTGCGATCTGATAGTCAAAGAGGGAATAGGCGGATGCCACGGCCTCCGGGTTTCCGCAGAGTTGCTTCAGTTTGCGCGAGGCTGGGCTGCGCTCCCAGAGACCGATCAGCCACAAGCCGGTAAAGCCCCAGCGGGACAGCGCGTCCAACTCCTCGTCGGGGATCTCGTCCAGACGGCTGATGAGGCGCTTGTATTTGCTCGAGAGTTGGTCCAGCCACACGTACGCGTTCTTGGCGATCAGCACCAGTCGGGGCATCCAATCCAGATCGGGGCTAAAGTGCTCCGGCTCATACTCCAATTCGCCGAATTCGTACACCTGGGCCGGGCCAGGCCCCAGGAAGATGGCTTTCTCCTCTTCCTGGATCAGGTCGAGGCTGCTAAGCAGGTGGTACAGGTACTTTCCCAACAGCAACCCCCATCGTTCCCGGACGTATTCCAGTTGTGCCGACAGCGAGTAGGGATGGGCCAAGGCCGGGGCGCGCAGCATGTCTATGAGGTTCTGGTTTTCGGGACCAAAGGGGGGTTGGGTTTCAAAAAAATCGTATAGGCCGACCAGGATCTGCGGATAAGCAGTGTCCCTGGATAGAGCGGCGTCGTCGAACAGCTCCTGGAACGGGGCAAAAGCCGGGTTGGCATTCGCCAGCCAGAGCATCAACATCTCCTCTAGCAAGAGCTGGCGATGGGGAACCCCAGCAGTTTCACCCTCCAGATAGGCTTCAAGGGGGACCTCCCGACGGTAGACGGCCAGCGGCGGGAACTCGTTGCCAAACCTGCGAAGGGCACCATCCACCGCTTCCATGCCCACCTGCTCGTCCAGCCAGTCCAACGCCTGTTTCATGGCGCCGGGATTCCTTTGCTCCTGGTACTGCCTGATCGTGAAGTGAAGGATCTCGTCAATCAGCCCCATGGCGTTGATCTGCCCGGCTTGCACAGCCTGTTCTGGAAAGCTGACCAGATCCCGCCTTTCATTCATCTTCTGGGCGAATACCCGTGCGCCGTGGAAGTTGGCAAATAGGACGTTGCCGCTCAGGGAGAAGAGGGATTCATCAAATTGGTAGAGGTCCCGCGCCTGGCGGGCGACGTGGAATTCCATCAGCACATCGTTCTTCTTTGGCACTGTACCCTCCTGATAGGTCTTACCAGAACGCACTTTGCACCGGTCCCCAACGCGACGGCGCTATGGCCCAGGGCTCCAACAACTGGTAGTCTCCCGCCCAAAAGCGCCGGGCCATTTCGGCACAAGGTGGGATGATCGCCTCGTCGCTCCTGGCATCCAAAGAAGCGCGCGACAAGTAGGCAGCGCGGTCATTCTCTATTCCATCGGGTACTGGTTCACCTGTCACGTGGTGGCAAAGGTAAACGACGTATAGGAAACCACCTGCGCCGCCAACGTTGTGTACTCCGATCAGGCCTTCGATTTCAGCCTCAATGCTCGCCTCTTCGCGGGTTTCACGCACGGCAGCCATATCGACCGTCTCGCCAGGGTCGGGCAGGCCCGTGGGAAACCCCCACAACCCCTCAAAAGGCGGATAGGTCTGGCGGACAAAGAGGACCTGACCATCGCGCACGACCAAAGCGCCAGCCACGACTGAGATGTGATGGGGAGTGAAATCTGGCTCTGATAGGTGCACCTTATCCCTCTGGTTTGCGACCCCATACGCAGGCATAATGCGAGTCGCCCCGGATCGGCCCGCTGGCCAAGTCGCGTTCCAGGCGCTGCGCCCCGGCCTGCAACGCATCATCTGGGATGAGACGGAGCGAAGAGTATGCCCTGTCACGGAAGGGCTGGGCACTAGTTATCTCGTATGGCGCTTCCACCGTGACCACGTCCAAGGTCACCAATCCCGCCGTTGCCATCCAGGCCTCCAGTTGGGCGAGGCGCGGATACCGAGCGAGTTCGAGCTCCACCGTCTCGGGAAAGTAGCCGAATGTAGTTCCCCGTGCCGCAGCTGACTTTGAGCACTGTCGTGCTGGGACCCGACCAGCCTGGCCTGCAGAGTTCTCGAAACACGCCGGCGTGGATCCGGCGATGGGCCTGATAGTCGTCAGCAGCCTGATCATAGTCTATGCTAGATGTTCGGATCACGCGCACCTGCGTGCGTTGCACCTGCGAGCGCTCCCCCCTGGTCTGCGATGTCCATCAGGCTCTTAGCCAGGGAGATGAGCCCGATCTTCTGTCTCATTGTAGAGCTCATACTCGTCTTCTTGGTCGTCGTAGGCATACCTTGGTCCCGAGTTGGTGATCAGCAACACCACCCCCAGGATGACGATCAACAGGGCGATCGTGCCAACGCAACAGATCGGCCCTTCAGCCAAGATCACGTAGGCGGCCTCGCTGGAACCAACTGCGGTGTTGAGCCAATCGCCCCACAGCCAGTTGGAAGCCGACGGTACCTGAAGCAGGCTACTGACAATGGAATAGACACTGCTGACGAGGTAAGGCAGAAGACAGCAACTGAGCATTAGTCCCAACCCAGCGACGACACACCCCAGACCACATCCACGTCGTTCCATGATTTCGCGCCTCGTCGAGATAGTTTTCCCTGTTCCCGTGGTTCTCGTGGCTCTTCCCGTGGTGTGGAGAGATGTATCCACCAACAGGGGAACTCAAGGGTTCTGCGATCCATTCTAGGAAAAACCCCCCGACCCTTGTCGGGGGGAAGAAACGTCCAAGACCTTTTGGCCACAAGGAGGAGCACTTAATTCCCGAACCAGAAAACCGTGGGTTGCGATCAGTTCGCTGGGCGAGGCCTATCTATCTGACGAAGCCTATCCCATAGATAAGCACCTAACTGCGAAAACGGGTGAAGGGGCATCCAGCCCGGGCCTGTGGACTAGTCATCAGTCGACGGCTCGCTCATCGCCTCCGCCAGGACAGCCTGGATCTCATCGATCGCCGCCTTCACGTCGGTGTCTCTGACCAGGGCGACTTCCCCGCCCACCAGTTCCTCGGCCCGCTGCACGAGCTGCTGATCCCGCTTGGTCAGCCCGTGGTCGTGACCGTGCCATACCAGGTCTCGGAGCACTCTGGCTGAGTTGAATACGTCGCCTATTCTCAACTGCTCCTCAACCTCGGTCTGGCGTTCTCGAAAGTCCACAGACAGGGCACGGGGTGCTTCCGTCAATGATCGGAACAGTAGCTCCACCGATGCCTGGCTGATGGCCGGTCGCAGCCCAACGTCGTCCGCCCCTGCCACGGGCGTCATCAGGGTCCCAGTCCCACCTCCAGCCTGCAGGTCTATGACATAGTAACGTTTCGCCTCTCCAATCACCTGGCGACGTTCAACGTCGCTGATGACCCCAGGCCCGTATCCAGGGTGAACCACTTTATCCCCGACTGAGTACATGGTCGTCCCCCTCTGGTGCCGTCTCCATCCCTCCCGACAGAGACCGTCCCCCAGCAACTATCTGGTCATAGCAGCCGGGCTGTTCTTATAGCGGTAGGTGATCCTCCCCCTTGTCAGGTCATAGGGCGAAAGCTCAACCAGGACCCGATCACCCAACAGCACCCGGATGTAATACTTGCGCATCTTACCCGAGAGGTAGGCCAGCACCTCGTGTTCGTTGTCCAACACCACCCGAAACTGGGTGCCCGGGAGACAGTCTGTTACCGTCCCACGCATTTCGATTTTTGCCTTGCTCTCTTTGGCCAAATGGTCCTCCTTTTTGCTACGTCTCTATCGGTAGCGCCGCCGCGCGTCTTGCTGTCGCTGCTTGCGCCGCGCCCTGCGAATCGCACGCTGCCTCTGAATCCGTCGTTTTTCGCTGGGTGAGATGTACCAGCGTTTGCGCCGGACCTCGCTCAGAATCCGCTCGTTCATAACCGACTTTCTGAAGCGTTTGAGCAGCGCCTCCTGCGACTCGCCTTCCCTCAAAGTCACTGATGCCAATAGATTCACCTCCTTCCCGTTGTCGAATGTCTGCCAATCTACCACCCGCACCAGGCACAGAAAAACCGGCTTGCTCGCCCACAACACCTTGGGTGGCAGCCGGGCTTGCATGACTCTAGCCGTTGACCTCAATCCCAATGTCCGATCTCAAGACCCTGATTCTCAGCGTCTCCAGCGCACGGGCCGCGGCGCTCCACAGACATTTGCTCAGTCTACATGGGGTCAGTCTCCCTAACCCGGGCCACGGAAGCACCCGTGGTTGCATGCCAGTTCGCGTCCGCAGTCCACCCCAACGCGGATAGCGCGTGTTCTGTACACCTCATTATAGCATGTTTGAGCCAAATCGTCAAAGCCAGCACACCATGCTGCACCGCACGGCGGTGAACACCCCCGTTGCTTTGGCCCAGTGGCTTCCAATGGCTACATCCGCCGGACCAGGTGCCTACAATTGCGCAATGAATTCGGCCACCAGTTCTGCCAGCTCTCTCTCGCGCCCTCGGAAGAAGTGATCGGTATCCGGCAGAACATGGAGCGCCTTGGGCGGGGGAAGCCGATCCACGAGGCTATGCAGTGCCTGGGGCGGAGCAAGGGAGTCATCTGCGCCAGTGACAAAGAACTTGGGTCGCGCGAACGATTGCATGAAACCCGGATCGAATTGCCAGGCCTCCACTTCTCCGCCGGGACGCGCACTGGCCTGGTAGAATTCAGTGTCATAGTGCCAGGCGGCCAAGGCCACGGCCGCTGTTGCGGCAACGCGGGTATCGGTCTGGGCGTGCGCCAGCCCCACCCAGGCTCCAAAAGAATAGCCTACCACCGATACGCGCGAGGGGTCTGTCTCGGATTGGGTCAGGAGCCAGTCCAGGGCGCCAGCCACGTCCAACTGCTCGCTCCGGCCGTTATCGTGCTGGCCGCCGCTGCGTCCCACGCCCCGGAAGTTGAAGCGCAGAGCCATTACCCCCCTGGCTGCCAGCGCCCCGGCAATGGCGCTCACCACCCCGCTGTGCATCGTGCCACCTCCCAGGGGATGCGGGTGGCAGACCACTGCTGCGGGCCACTTACCCTCTCCGTCCAGGAGGTGCAGCACTCCTTCTAGCTGGGCGGGGTGACTGCCTCTGCTGGGAAAGGTAACGGACTTGAGTTTCTCCATGATGCTGCTCCGGTTGAGTAGCGCTACAGATGAAAGGATCTCCTAGCACCTCATCAGGGAGAGGTGACAGGTCCCCATTCTGAGCAAGGCCAGTGCGCGCGCGCCACTCATATTGAAAGAAACGGACTTGCGTCTTGCGATCCCGTCATCCTGTAACCCAGCGAAGAATCTCTCTCACGCGCAACCGAGATTCTTCACTACGCTGCGCTCCGTTCAGAATGACAGAGGTCTTGTCATCAGGACCACCTTGATGGAGTACTAGTCTCCGAGCAAGTAAGCGATGGTTACGCCAGTGCCCCCCTCACCCTGCTCTCCCGAGCGCTGGGACTTGACCAGGGCATGGTCGCGTAGCTGCTGCCGCACCGCCTGGCGCAGGGCGCCCGTGCCCTTACCGTGGATGATGCGCACGAAGGGTAAGTCGGCCAAGAAGGCATCGTCGAGGTACTTGTCCAGGCGCGGCAGGACTTGGTCCACGCGCTGCCCCCGCAGATCCAGCTCGATACCTGGTGAGGGACGGAGACCTGGTGGCACAGCCGGGGGTTCCGGTTCGGTGGACTTGAGGCGGGCGCGCCGCTCCAGGGCATCCCGTTGCACGCGGACGCGAAAACTGCCCGCCTGCACCTCTGCACTACTTCCATCCAGCGAGGTGACCTGCGCGGTGGTGCCCAACCCCGCCACCCACACTTGGTCGCCGACGGTGATCTCTCCCGGGAGGCTCATCTCCTCCGAGGGCGGCGGGGGCGGGGCCGTCAAATCCTTCTCTCTGTCTGCCAGCCGCGCGCGGGCCTGCGTCAGCCACTGCTCCCCCAGCGTGGATTGGCGCTGGCGGTCCGATATCTCGTCGCGCAACACCTCGAACTCGCGGCGGATCTCGGCCAGCTCACGGCGGGCCTCAGCACGGGCCTCGCCCAGGATCGTTGCCCGTTCGCCTTCGATGGCAGCCAAATGAGCGGCTAGCCGGTGTTCCTGTTGGGCTATGTTCCGCTGGGCAAGCACTGCCTCGTCACGGGTGGCGATCGCCTCCCGGTGGGCTTGCTGAATCTCGGTGAGCAGCGATTCAGTCTCCAGTTCCTCCGGCGAGACGAGGGCCCGCGCCGCCTGCACGATATCAGGCGCCAGTCCCAGCCTTTCGGTGATGGCAAAGGCATTGCTGTGACCCGGCAGGCCTATCTGTAGAATGTAGGTGGGCGATAGCGTCTCCAGGTCGAACTCGACGCTGGCGTTCTCCACGCCGGGCGTGGTGTGGGCAAATGCCTTGAGCTCGGAGTAGTGGGTGGCCACCAGGGTGGTGATCCGGCGCGCCAACAGGTGTGACAGGATGGCTCTGGCCAGCGCCGAGCCCTCGACCGGATCTGTGCCCGCGCCCAGTTCGTCCAGTAGCACAAGACTGCGCCCGTCGGCACGGTTCAGGATGTCGACGATGTTGGTCAGGTGCGACGAGAAGGTGGAAAGCGACTGCTCGATGGATTGCTCGTCCCCAATGTCAGCATAGATACCCTCGAACACCGGCAGGGACGAGGCCTCAGCCACTGGCAGGTGCAGGCCCGATTGAGCCATGGCGGCCATCAGCCCCACCGTCTTGAGCGTGACCGTCTTGCCTCCGGTGTTGGGGCCGGTGATGACCAGGGCGAAATAGTCATCGCCAAGGTACGCGTCGATGGGCACTGCTTGCTCTGGATCGAGAAGCGGGTGACGAGCCTGGCGTAGGTCCAGCGCGGAACCCGGGTGCTCGGGTCCCTGGTGCCCCTTGAACGGTGACACTGCGGGCTCGGTGGCGTCCAAGGCGTTCGCATAGCGCGCCTTGGCCAGGGCCAGATCGAGTTCCGCCAAGGCCTCCACGGTCCAGGCCAACTCGTCGGCCAGATCGGCCACGTGGGCTGACAGTTCGGCCAGGATGCGCTCGACCTCCTTCTCCTCTTCGAGTTGGAGCTGACGCCAGCGGTTGCCCATCTCCACAACCGCCAGCGGTTCGATAAAGAGCGTGGCGCCGCTGGCCGACGTGTCGTGGACGATGCCGGGGATGCGCCCTCTAAAGTCGGCCTTGATGGGGACCACGTAGCGTCCGCCGCGCTGGGTCAACAGTGCCTCTTGCAGGTAGGGTGCGTACCGGGGACTGGTGATGATCCGGTTCAGTTTCTCCTGCAAGCGCCCGTGAGCAGTGCGCATTTCGCGGCGAATGCGGGCCAGCTTGGGACTGGCATGATCCACCACCTCACCCTGGTCGCTGATGCAGCGCGCGATCTCATCCAACAGTCCTTCGCAGGGTTCGATGCGGGCCGCGATGTCGGCCAGAAGAGGTACTTTGCTCTGGAGACGCGTCATAGTACGGTGTGCGCGCCGCCCCACCCGGAGCGTACTATGGATATCGAGCAGGTCCGCAGGCTGGAGAACGGCCCCACGTGTGGCGTTCTGAGCCAAGGGGCGGACGTCGTGGGCGCCGCCCAATGGAACACCACCGCCGGCATCCAACAGGTGGCGCGCTTCACGGGTCTCCTGTAGCCGCTGCTGCACCTCGGCGAACACAGACGAAGGCTCGAGGGCCAGGGCCAGATCTCTGCCCGCAGAGAAGGTGATATGCTGGGCCAGGCGCGACAGGATCTGGGGGAATTCCAGGGTCTTGAGGTGTTTCTCGTCTATCATGCAAACTCATTCTGACGGAATCAACAGCACAGGACAAATGTGGAGGCTGGACACCAGGCACTTGCGCAGCGATCCGTCGTTGCTGGCAACTTACATAGCGATGGACACACCGGACGAGGCGTGGCTTACCCTAACTATCATTATTGTACTCCAAGAGCCAGCAGGCAGCAAACCGGCGCAGGGCACAGGCAGTTCTTGCCTACCCAGGTTCTCTTCAAAGTCGTCTCGCGGGTTGGAAGCGCAGCCGCCGGCCAGCCTGATTGCATACAGTTGATCTTGCCTCTGACCCGAGCCAGCTCAGGATGGTAGGCCCTCGGAGGCTGGAGTCTATCTCTTTCGATGTGCGGTACTACGGTGCACCTCCTCCAGGAAGCAGGAGGTGCTTGCGAGCACTGAAGCGTAGCGACGCTGCCACGGGGCAGATTCGCTCGGGACCGCAAGCGGGCCCAGAATCGGCCGTGGGCGAACCGATCCTTGGAAGGGTTAGTGCTGTTCTACACCCCGCACCGAGGCATGGTCGCCTCCCGGGGACGGGCCGCCAGGCCAGGCTGAAGGGCAAAGTACCGTTCATAGCCGGGCTCAAAGCCTCGGGGCCAGTAGTCACCCGCCGCGGGATCCTGCTCATAGTCCCCCCGGATCTCGCCGGCGGCGATGCGGGTCAGGGTCTCCACCAAATGGTCCACCTCCTCGGTCGTATTGTAGCAGCCGAAACTGGCGCGCACCAAGCCTGGCAGGCCCACCCGTGTGCCGTTCACGATGTCCTGCTGGTGGCGGAGGGCGTCATGCCCCGAGACCTTGAGCAGGCGCAGGATGTAGGGGTGGGCACAGAAACAGCCATTCCGCACGGCGATGCCCCCCTCAAAGCTGAGGACTGCCGCCAGCTTGTAATGGTCCACCCCGCGCAGGTTGAAGGGAATGACGCCAAGCCGCTCGTCGGTCCGGTGAGGACTGGTCAGGCCGTAGAGTTCCAGGCCGTCGATCTCGCGCAGGCGACGCAGGGCGTGGGCAGTGAGTTCGGCCTCGTGCCGGGCCAGCGCCTCCATGCCGATCGTCTGCAGGCTAAGGATGGCCTGGGCCATGGCTACTGCCCCCACGACATTCGGACTGCCCGCCTCGTCCCGATCGGGTGGCCCCGCCCAGCGCACGTCATCCACGGTGACAAGATCCACCGTGCCGCCGCCCACGAGGTCTGGCGTGCCGGTTTCAAAGACCGAGATCGGGCCGATGAGCGCCCCTGTACCGTAGGGAGCGTACATTTTGTGCGCTGACAGAGCCACGAAATCGAGGTGACCGGGATCGTCGTCGGGACGCATGTTGATGGCCCGGTGCGGGGCCAGTTGGGCCGCGTCCACCAGGATCTTGGCCCCAGCGGCGTGCGCCTTTTCTGCCAGGCGGTGGATGGGGTTCAGACAGCCGGACACGTTCGACGCGCCGGTGATGGCCACCAGCCTGACCCGGCCGGCGTACTGGCGCAACAAGCGGTCAAAGTCATCCTCGTCCAGCATGCCGTCGTCGTTGACAGCGATGTGCAAGAGTTGGGCCTGCTGCCGCCAGGGTAGATCGTTGGAGTGATGCTCCATGAGCGAGCAGAGGACAATCGCCTCGCCGGCGTGGTCGGGCTCCAGGGGGTAGCGCCGGGCGAGTTTGTTGATCGCCTCGGTGGCATTCTTGCCGAATATGACAGTGTTGGTTTCCAGGGCGGCGCCCACAAAACAGCCCACCAGGTCGTGGGCCAACTCGTAGGCCTCGGTGGCGATCTGGCTCTTGAAGCCGGTGCCCCGGTGAACGCTGGAGTACCAGGTCATGAATTCATTGACCTTGTCGCACACGGGCTGGAGCGCGGGCGTACTGGCCGCGTTGTCGAAATTAACGTACTGCCGATGGGTGCCATCCAGCAACGGCACCTGGGCATCCACGCCCACGATGTGGTCTCGCACGTTATGAATTGTCAGACGGCCATTGTCTGTCATGGTTCCACTTCCTCCTTGGTTTGGCTCGCGATTCGGCAGTTGGGTGCATCGGTACGATGATGGTCATTGGTGCCCCTCAACGGCAGTTGCATCCCTCACCGGCATTCACCGGGACAGGGCTATCCAGCAGCAACAGTTCGCCAAGGCGGCGGGCTGTGGCCGCGTCATAGAGCCCTACAGCCAGGCGATAGACACCATCGGGCAGATCGAAGGGCAGTTGAAGCAGATGAGTATCGGTCAAGTATTCTCCCGGCAACCAACCCAAAGTTGGCAGTGCGCCCTCACCTGGTATTCCGTCGTGCTGGGCCACGATTTCGCTCTCAGCATCCAGCAGGTGGACAAAGGTATGGTAGCCCTCGTCGGGCGTCTCCAGCGCGTGCCAATGCAGCGTCACCTCCAGCGGCGAGCCTGGGGCGCGTACAACTTCACGCAAGTCGTAACCAGTCAATCTCACAAACGGGCCGAACTGGGCCATCTGGAAATGATCTGGAGACGTGGGCCAGTAGAGATGTTCGCGGCCCCGCACTTCAATTTCGGCCAGCTCCACTGCTGTCTGCCCCCCCTTGATTTCAACAGGCGCCCCGTCGGCGGCGCGGATGAGGCTCAACGTCAGGCGGTAGTGCCCAGGCGGCACTGTCGCCGGGATGGGCAGGGCTGTGGGATCGCGGACCAGCTCGCCGGCCCGCCACCAGGCGGTGGGATAGGTACCAGCCACCGGCTTTTCGGTCTTTTCGGCCAGGATGTCGCCACGCGGGCCGAGAAGCTGAAGGCGCGGAAGATAGTCCTCGCCAGGGGCGGCCAACGCCTGCCAGAACAGGTCCACCTCCACCGCCTCGCCGGGCTGGAGGACCGTTTCGCTATCTGCGGCAAAGCCCGTCAGTCGGGAGAAACCCAGCAACCTCAGCCGGTCGCCAAAATCGGCTAGGAGCTGTTGGTCAATCGCCAGCGCATCCACGGGCGGGGGCATCTCGGGTCGAACCAGACGCACTGTGCCCAGCGTCACCTCGCCCCCGGCACCGCCCAGCGTCGCTGGGGTCTCGAAAGCCACCGGCAGCACCTCGAGGTCTTTGCTGCGATAGACCCGCAGGCTGACGGAGTAATCTCCCGGTGGCGTACCGGCCGGCACCAGCAGGCCGTGACGATCGAGGTGCGGTTCGCCCACCGGCCACTCGAAAAAGTGCTGCAGTCCGCCGCTGGGAGTACTATCGCGTTGGGCCCAGACGTGCCCCATTGAGTCCACCAGGCGCAAGCCCACGTGGTAGCGCTCGCGCGGGCGTTCCAACGGCCGCCAGGTAAGATCGACGGTAACGATGCCCCATCCAGTCTGCAGAGGACCGGGACTCAGCCCGGCCCCGTCCAGCGCCAGCCACTCGCCAAACCGGGCGGTCACAGGCTGAGCTACTGGCTCCCCCGCGGTGAACAGGGAGAGCACGGTGTTCTCCCCGTACCACTCGCTGAGCACCGGGTAGGTATGTTCGACCAGGTGGGCCTCGATCTGGTCCTCCAGCACCTGACCCATGGCCTGGTGGGCCGGCAGCCAGATCCGTCCATGCTCGGTCAGCAAGGCCTCCAGGTCGGCAGCCATGAGCCCTGGATCCTCGGCCCAGAGCTGTCGCTCTCGGGGCAGGACCTCGCGAGGCGTCAGTACCAGAGTGGGCCTGTCGTCAGCGTCGGGAATGTAGGCGTGGAGGTACCCCTGAAAGTAGCCCACCTGCCAGGGATGGACGGACACGATGGCGTCTGTGGGCAACGCCAGAGCACGCACCTTGGCAGCGAGAGGGCGGTAGTCATCGTCGGGGTAGCGGGGGACGGTATAGAACAGGCCCAACGACAAGAGTCCAACGACGAGGAACAAGGCCGCAGACAGACCGGCCAGCAGACGGAGATAGCGCCACAAGGCAAGCAGTCCAGCGGCGACGAGGATCAGATAGGCAGGCAGAGCCAGGAGCAGCAGCCGCTCGCTGCGAGGTGGATTGAAGGGGAAGGACAAATTGACCGCCAGTCCACAGAATAGCGCAATCACAAGGACCACCAACGGCCAATAACCAACCTCCAACAGCCAGTGCCCAAAACGCGCTCTGTAGGCTCGTTTCCTGAGGAGAAGGGCAAGGGATAGCACAAGGATGGTAAGGGGCAGCAGGCCCAGCCACCACCAATCAGCCAGGATACCTTCGGCGTGCCCCCAGTCGAAGGCAGTCAGGTGGCGCCCCACGTAGGTGAACAGGCCCAGGGATGGGTCCTTTTCCACGCTAACCTTGAAGCGGACGTAGCTGAGGAGTTTCACTCCGGCGTACCATAGCCAGGGCAGAAAGAGGGCTATCACGGCGATCTGAGCGCCAATCCAGGGCAGTAAGTCCGAGAAGGGACGGCGAGCCCTGATCCAGCGGATCAGCACACAGATGTTCAGGGCCAGAATCAAAAACACGGCGTAGTACTGGGTGTAAAGCGCAGCCGTGGCCGCCAGCACGTACCCAATCCACACTGCCCATTGAGCCTTTCCCCCGTTCCACTCCTCTCTAAGGGCAAAGTAGAAGGCTGCCAGTCCCAAAAGCGTGACAAGCGCGTACATCCGCACTTCCTGGGAGTAGTAGATGTGCAGGGGCGAGACAGCCAGCAGAAAGGCCGCCAGCAGTCCACCCTTTTCGCCCAACAACCGCCGTCCGGTGACATAGAGCAGGGGCACCGCCGCCGTACCGATCAACACGGACAGAAACCGGACTGAAAGGACGCTCGGGCCAAGAATCCTGATCCACAGGTGGAGTAGTAGATAGTAGAAGGGAGGGTGAATGTCTACCGCTGTCAGTTTCAGCATGGCGCCCAAGTCGGTCGTGGCAAAGTAGAGGCTCCAGCCCTCGTCCCACCACAGCGGTTGGAAAGGGAGGCGAGCCAATCGCAGGCCCAGAGCTCCCAGGATAAGCAGCCACAGGATGAAGCGATAGCTTTTGTCTTTTCCCGGTGTGCCGGCCAGCGGTAGTGTGTTTGCAGCCGGCCGCCCTTGAATGCGCATGGCGCAAGTATACCACACCTGGAACGGACCGAGAAACATCTTGTCTACTCGTGCATATCAGGGTATAGTGACCAGACTGGCGGGCAGGAGATCACAGCAGAGCTTTATGTCATCTGCATAGTCAGGCACCGGAAAGAGATCCGCCGGCCCGGTGGCGGGGGAGGGAAAGCCAGGGCCGTGGCTGTGCTGAGGGGTCAGTCCGGCGGCGATTGAAAACGCGGGTCTGCGGGGCAAAAGATCGCAGCCTGGCGGAGCAGTTCAGCCTGCCGCGCCAGAGCCTCAGCCGGAGATGAGGGGTCAGAGCGACGATAGTAAACGTGGATGCCCCGGCCACAGACGTAGCCGTCGATCACCAGATCGAATTGGTGACCGGTGATCCACCCTGTCAGCGCACCAGTAGGGTCACCGATGGGGGCAGCGTGGCGAAGATACCAAAGACCCGGTGCTTGCTGAGCCGCACGCTCCAGGTGGTTCACGTCGATGCTGCTGCCGCCGACCACGTACGGTTCAAGGGATGGTTGATAGAAGAGAAGCGGGTTCGCCCAGAACTGGGGCGAGATGTAGATCGCCTCGTCAGGCTGGAGATTGTGCCCGATGAAGGTTGCGATATCACGCCAGTTCTCCTTCTCTGACCGGTAATGAGTTTGCAGGGCCGGGAGGTTGGCCGGGATGAACAGCAGGCTGGCCAGCCCCAGCGCCAAGATGGGTTGCACCAAGCGGGGACGCGGGAGTCTTGAAGTCCTCACCAAGAGAGACACGACCCAGGTTATGCCCTGCGCGGTCACCAGAAGAAAAATGGGCAGGATGAAGATCAGATGGCGGTACTCGAAAAAGTGCTCGCTGGAGAGGACAGCCAGGCCTATCACAGGTACGGCGAGCCACAATGTGATCAACAACAACGCTTTCCACTTTCGCAGTACCACCAGGCTCAGTAGTCCCAGTAAGATGCCCACGCCAAACAGCCAAAGCGGCCAATCCCAGGACCGTGCACCGAAAACACCCAGCATATCTCTGAAAAACCTGAACGAGAGCTGGAACGGGTACAGCCCAGCACCCTGGATCGAGGCCCTGCCTGGCCCGTGCCGTTGCCAGTAGCCGGAAAGCGCTGGCACCAGAGGTAGGTACAGTATGGCGATTGCCACCAGGCTGATAGCCAGCGCTGGCAGACGGGGGTCGAGGCGTCGTTCCCTCGCGGTCTGCCACAGTAGCACGACAAAGGCAAACAGGATCTGCGCGGCAACCACGAACCAGGCGAAAAGGTGCGTATAAAGGAGGAGGAAAGTGCTCACGGCAAAGCCGGCCCACCAGTACCATCGTCTTTGCGCCAGTGCCAGCAGCAGGAGCAGTAAGGAAGTGCAGGCGAGCAGTTCCAGAAGGGCGTAGGCGCGGGCCTCCTGTGCATAGCCGACCGCAAAGGGAGAGATAGCCAGGAGGAACGCCGCGACCAGGCCTGCTGTCCCGTTCAACAGCCGGCGGCCCAGCAGATACAGGACCGGCAACGTCAGCGTTGCTGCCATCGCCGAGGGAAAGCGTAGCGCGAACTCACTCCGGCTCAGCCGAACAGTGCCCATCGTGATGAAGAGGTGGAGGAACGGGAAATCTTTGTGGAGCTCTATCGCCCTGCTTGGAGAATCCAGTTGTTGTGCCAGGTACGCAGTCGCTCCTTCGTCGGCCCAGAGACTGCGCTCGCCCAGGCGGACCACAGCCAGTCCCCAGCCAGTGAGGATGATCGCCAGGAGCAGCGCCAGATAGACCTTTTTCTCCACTGCGTCCATTCGGACAACGGGCCTTCTGAGCTCTGCGTCAGCGTGCATGGGCTGCCTTTGGGCGCTTAGGGTGCGAGTTCGATGTAGACGGGGCGGCGAACGCTCAGAGTCACGTGGGCCGCGTCCAAATGGCTGTCTGAGTGCTGTTCATGGGGGAGCGGTTGACCAGTGAGGTCAGAGGCCTGAAGGAACCGAGTTGATGGTATTGAAACCCCGTGCTCTTTCCCATCTGCCGACCAGACGACCTGCAGCACGTTTCCCTCGAGCTGGAAGGCATAGCCTTCGGTGCCAGGGTAGAAGGTCGGGCCGATATAGGCAACGTCGCTGATGCCGTTTCCGGCGAGAAGGCAGTTGCCGGCTGCCAGACAGTCGGATGCAAAGGTAAAAGCGTGTAATGCTGGTGTAGGCGAAAGGTCCCGATTGAGCAGGGCCATCTGGTGCCAGCCTGGTCCTCGCCACCCAAACCAGCTTACATTCGCCAGATCGAGCGCCAATCCCCGCACGTAGAGCTTGACCACATAATCTGCCTGAGCCAGCCGGTATGCATTCGACGCTTCTTCCGGGGGCCACCATGCCAAGCCAGCTTCGTTCAAGAGCAGTGGTTTGGCATAGCCATAGCTGCTCATGGTCTCGCGTAGGAAGGCCGTCTTGCCAGCGACAATGCCCCCCCATTCGGTCCACTTGCTATCGGCGACGGTATCCCAGTCATAGATTTCGGGGTTGTAGTACGCGTAGGCATGGAAGGCCAGCATATCAAAATAGTCCCCACCACCGCCTTCCAACACCCCGGCCAGAAAAGCCGAGGACCGGACGTCTGGCTTGTCCAACAGCAAGCCACCAAGGATCACAGTTGCCTGTGGATCGGCTCGCTTGATGGCAGGATAGGCATGCTCCAGCATCCGAGCATAATGCCCCCCACCGTAATGCTCGTCGTCCTGGTCCCCCCAACAACCAAA
>CBDUWJ010000009.1:0-18619 GCA_965370895.1 uncultured Anaerolineae bacterium
TTGGTTCGCTCCTCCTTGGGGTTGTCAAAGAACTCCGCCGTGGGCGCTTCCTCTACGATCTGTCCCTCGTCAAAGAAGACGATACGATCGCATACCTCCCGGGCAAAGCCCATCTCGTGGGTGATGATGATCATCGTCATTCCCGAGTGGGCCAGTTCGCGCATCACATCCAGCACCTCTTTGATCATCTCCGGGTCCAGCGCCGAGGTGGGCTCGTCAAAGAGCATGATCTTAGGCTCCATGGCCATGGCGCGGGCGATGGCCACCCGCTGCTGCTGACCACCTGACAACTGGCCGGGGTACTTTTCAGCCTGTTCGGGGATGCCCACCCGCTCCAGTAGCTTGCGGGCGTGCTCCTCCGCCTCGGCTTTGGGTAGCTTTCGCACCCGCATGGGGGCCAGGGAGATGTTCTGCAACACTGTCAGGTGGGGGAAGAGGTTGAATGACTGGAATACCATGCCTATCTCGCTGCGGATGGCGGCAATGTTGCGCACGTCGTTGCTCAGCTCGAGGCCGTCCACGATGATATCGCCCTTCTGGTGCTCCTCCAGGCGGTTGATCGTGCGGATAAAGGTGGACTTGCCCGAACCGGACGGCCCACAGATGACCACCACCTCTCCTATCTTGAGGGTGAGGCTGATTCCCCGCAGCACGTGGAAATCGTCGAACCACTTTTCCACGTCCCGGCAGATGATGATGTCATCCCCGACATCCATTCTTTCCTGCGACATATTCGTTCTCCCTGATGCAACTTGTCGGTCTCACGAGACCGGCAGCCACCTACCGTACGCCCAGGCCCAGCGAGACCTCCAGTCGGCGGCTGGCGTAGGACATGGAAAAGGTAAAGATCCAGAACACTGCGGCAATGAACAGATATACTTCCATGTCTCGAAGCAGCCACTCGGGGTTGGTCTGTAGGACCGCCTTGCCCACCGCCAGCAATTCCATGAGGCCGACGATGATGGCCAGAGTGGTGTCCATGAAGAGGGCGATGAACTGCCCCACGATGGTCGGAATCACGGCCCGGAGCGCCTGGGGCAGTACGATGAACGACATGCTCTGGAAGCCGGTAAGTCCCACCGCTTTCGCCGCCTCGTACTGGCCCCTGGGAATGGCCTGCAAGCCGCCGCGCACGTTCTCGGCCATATAGGCTGCCGAAAAGAGCGTCATGCCGATCATGGCCCGCAGCACGCGGTCAATGCGGACCTCCTCCGGCAAAAAGAGGGGCAGGATAATCGAGGCCATGAACAGGATGGTCACCAGGGGCACACCGCGGACCATCTCGATGAACAACGTAGAGAAAACCTTGACCACCGGCAGGGAACTCTGCCGTCCCAGGGCCAGCGCGACGCCGATGGGAAACGAAGCGACGATGCCGACCATAGCCAGGAGGAACGTCAGAAGCAGACCGCCCCACAGGCTAGGCTGCACTTTGGGAAGTAACTCAGAGCCCTCAAATCCGTTGAGCAGAAGGATGGTCGAGACGAAGGACAGAATCCAAAGAATCAGGACCAGCTTTCCTTTGACGTGCTGCGTCCGGCCCAACAAAAAGCCCGCGATAATGAGGGTCGGCAGGGCCAGGAAACCCAACCGCAACAACAGGTCCAGGGGGTCGTTGTTGGGAGGATAGAGATCAAAAGGCAGCAGAGCGATCATGGTAAACCCGGCAGCCAGAGCGATAGCAAAGGTGCGCACGGTGCCGCCCCATACGCCCCAACTGAGGCCGGCCAGGAACGAAATCATGGCCAGGACTATGCCCACCCGCCAGACTTCCTCGGTGGGGAACAGACCAACCGCGAACAACTTGAGGCTTTCTGTAACCGGACTCCAGTCGGCGGTGAAAAGGAACCAGGTGATAGCCCCCTTTAGCACGAAAATGATGACAGCTACCGACACGAAGGTCAACACCGTGTTGGGCCAGGTGCTAAACAGGTTCCTTTTCAACCATAGGACAGGACCCGGAGCAGCAGGTCGCCGCGAAACAGAACCTTCGCTGGGCTCGAGGACAGGCTCAGTCGTTGTGCTCATCGCTAACGCTCCACCAACCGCACCCTACGGTTGTAGACATTCATGATAAGTGACGTGATCAAGCTGATGGTGAGATAGGTGGCCATGATCAGGAGAAAGACCGGCAGTGCGCGGCCAGCCTGGTTGATGATGGTCCTGCCCACGAAAAAGACGTCGGCGTAGCCGATGACAATGGCCAAGCTCGAGTTCTTGGTCAGGTTCAGGTATTGGCTGATCAACGGGGGGATGATGACCCGCATGGCCTGAGGAAAGACGACCAGGCGCAAGACCTGAAGAGGTGTCAGGCCCAGGGCGCGCGCGGCCTCAAATTGGCCCCTGTCGACCGCCAGGATGCCCGCCCGGACAACCTCGGCGATAAAGGCCCCCGTATAGATCACCAACCCCACCAGCAGACCCGTGAACTCCGGCGTGAGTCTCATGCCGCCTTCAAAGTTGAATTTGCCCATCACCGGCAGCGTAGCGGACAGGGGATTCGCCCCTATCAGGAACCAGCCTGCAAGCGGCAGCGCTATCAGCACCGCGAGGCCGGTCGCTACAGGATAGGTCGTCTGTCCTGTTCGGGTCTGGTAGCGGGACAAGATCAGGTACAAGACCCACGACATCACCAAACCCGCCCCGACAAAAACCATCCAGGTCCCAAAAGTCGAGGTTGGCTTGAACCAGATCAGGTACAGTCCCCGCTGGCTAAGGTATATGGGGCCAGGCCACTGGATGCTCTCCCTGACCGGCGGGAGCTTTTGGAAAACGGCAAAGTACCAGAAGAACAGTTGGACAAGGAGCGGGATGTTGCGGATGATCTCGATATAAACGCTGGCGATCTTGCTGACCAGCCAGTTCGTGGATAGGCGGCCCAGGGCAGCAACGATCCCCAACAGAGTGGCGAACACGATGCCGATCAGAGCTACCTTGAGCGTGTTCAGGATCCCGACCACCAGGGCGTATCCAAAGGTGCGGGCCGGGTCAAAGGGTATGATCGACTCGCTGATGGGAAAGCCTGACGCTTCGCGCAGGAAGCTGTAACCCCAGCTCAAGCCTCGGGCCTCCGCCGCCCGGAGGACGTTGCTGACGAAAAAGACCATGAAACCGATGACCAGGACGGCAGACAGGATCTGGGCGAGCCATTGCAGGACTACGACGTCGCGCCAGAGGGGAACTCCCTTGCGGTAAAAGATGCGAGGTAAGGATGATTGGCTCATGATGGCCTTTGATCAAAGCCCTGTGAAGGCGTGCGAACCTGCGCTTCGCCTGTCGTTAGGCTGCATAGAGAGGTGCAGCCCCCACGCCTCTCGACCGGGGGACTGCACCTGTTCACTCAAGTAACGGATCAGCGAAGCGGCGGGGAGTAGATCAGGCCACCATCACTCCACAGCTTGTTGGGACCGCGAGGAAGCACAAAGGCCTCGCCGTCGGGACCCATGTAGCGATCATAGATCTCGCCATAGTTGCCCACGGCGCGGATCACATTGGCCGCAAAGTCGGTCGCCAGCCCCAGGTCTTCCTGGCCAAAGCTGCCCTCTACACCCAGCAGCCGCAGGGTTGGGATGTTGTCGCTGTTCATCATCTCGTCCACGTTGGCTGATGTGATGCCCAGCTCCTCGGCGTTGATCAGCACGTACTCGACCACCTTGATCACGTCGAACCACTTGTCATCGCCCGTGGGCACCGCCGGCGTCAGAGGCTCCTTGGACATAGTCACGTCCATGACCATGTGATCATCGGGGTTGGCAAAGCCCATCCGTACGGCGGCCAATTGGGATTTGTCGCTGGTGGCGGCGTCGCAGCGGCCATCCTCGTAGGCGCTATAGACGGCCGACGTGTCCTCAAAGGTCACCGCCTCGAACTCAAGGCCTCGCTGGCGGAAGTTGTCGGCCAGGTTCAGCTCGGTCGTGGTGCCGGTGGTCACGCACACCGTGGCGCCATCCAAGTCCTCCAGCCTGGTAAAGCCGGTGTCCTTGCGGACCATCATGCCCTGACCGTCGTAGAACATGATGGTCGTAAAGTTGCCCCACTGGGCGTCGCGGCTGGAGGTCCAGGTCACGTTGCGGGAAAGCAGGTCGATCTCGCCCGTCTGCAGGGCGGGGCCACGCTCGGCGGCCGTCAATGGCACGAATTCCACCGCTTCCGGGTCGTTAAAGAGGGCGACGGCCACGGCCCGGCAGATGTCGATGTCAAAGCCGATGTTCTTGCCGTCCGCATCCAGGTAGCCAAAGGCCAGGAGGTCGGTGCGGGAGCCGCAGATGACCTTGCCGCGGGCCATCACGGCGCCATAGATGTCCTGGCCAGCCCCCTCGGCAACCTCGGGGCATTCTGGACACTCTGGACATTCGGCGGCTTCGGGGCAGGCCGGGCACTCGGGGCACTCTTGAGTTCCGCCGCAGGCAGCCAGTACCAGAGACAGCAGGATCAAAAGGGTCAACAAAGCGGACAGGGTCTTTCGGTTCACAGTTTCCTTCTCCTAAGGTATTTTGTATGTTTCTGCTCGATAGATCACCACTCACAACACTGGTTTTGCGTAAACAACCACCTCCATTCCCTATCTATCCCGGCGTCCTCGATGAAACGTAAACACTGCTTTCCATGGAGCCAAAGAGAATCAACTCCTAATGAAGGAGAAGGCATTGTAGGCCTCAATCCGCAACACCTCCTCCATCTCCTGGGGCGCACACTGTATGACCGGCGGAGCGCCGTCACAGCTCTATCTGGGGAACAATGCAACAATACCACAGCTTGGCGATTTCTGCAACTTGGCCATGCCACGGCTGTACGGCGGCCCCTTGTTCGCCAAAGGCTTTCCAAGTCATCTTCGTTCGGCAAAGACCCGCGGATCGGGGTCCGCAGGGCTCGGACCCTCAGGCCTTGGCCCAGCGTTAGCCTTCAGAGCCCTGGTCTCCACTCGCGGAGGACTTGGTCATGCCTGGACTGCCGCCAGGGCGCTCGCCTTCCTCTCCTGATGCCCGGTGTTGATCGATGCCGGTGACACCGTGGGAAAAGCGTCCCGAGAAAAACCAGCCCGGTCGGGAAGGCGGGGTGGGGAGAATCCGGGTTGGGCGCCGCGCAGGGCGTGACGATCTGGCCCGTCATAGGGACTGTCTGTAGAGTCCGTGCTCCAGGATGTAGGCTTCGACTGCCGCCGGTACCAGGTAGGAGATGGGCCGTCCCGCCTTCACCCGCACCCGCAGATCGCTGGATGAGATCTCCAGGTGGGGCATCTGTATCCAGTGGACTCGGGATGCGAGACCGGGCAGTTGTGTTTCCAATTGGGGCAGGTCGATCTCGACAGCGGGACGCTCCACCACGGCCAGATCGCAAAGCTCGATCAAGCGCTGGGGCTGGTACCAGGTCACAATCTCGGCCAGAGAATCGGCACCCTCAACAAAAAAGAAGGTGGGATCCAGCCCCCACTCAGCCCGAAGTAGCCTGAGGGCGTCCACGGTGTAGCACGGGCCGGCTCTGTTCGCATCCACACGGGAGAGGGCAAAGTGGGACCTGCCGGCAATGGCCAGTTCGATCATCTGCAGCCTGTGATCGACCGGCGAAATGGGCCGGCCCGGTTTGTGGGGCGGCACGCCTGCCGGTACAAAGAGGACCAGATCCAATCCTAGCTGATAGTGTGCCTCTCCAGCCGCCACCAGGTGTCCATGATGGATCGGGTCAAACGTGCCGCCCAGGATGCCCAGCCGCCGGATCACGCCTGCCACTCCATCTCACGCTCACCGATGTGCACCGTGTCCCTCGGTTGGACGCCAGCCTCTTCCAGTGCCTCCATCACGCCCATCGCTCTCAACTGGCGCTGAAAGCGAGCTACGGCCTCGGGGAGGACAAAGGGCGTCATGGCCGCCACCCGTTCCACACGCACACCCCGCACTCGCCAGCCTGTTCGGACCCCCTCCGCGTCCTTCTCCTGCTCGATGGTGAAGGCTTCTTCCTGCTCCGCCGGCCGGAATATGGCCGCCTTCTCCTGTACCGGCTGGGGTGGTGGTAGGCTGCGCAGCAGGGTAAGGGTGCGTCGCATCAATTCCTGGACTCCCTGACGGCTTACAGCCGAGATGGCGTGGGCCTCGATGTCCCGCTCCTGCATGGCCTCCTCCACCAGTGGCCACCAGGCCTGGGCGTCGGGCAGGTCCATCTTGTTGAGTACGACAATCTGGGGTTTGGTCGCCAGCCGCTCGCTGAACTGGGCCAGCTCCCGGTTGATCGTTTCGTAATCCGCCAGGGGGTCGGTGGCTGCTCCATCCAACAAGTGGATGAGGAGGCGGGTGCGCTCCACGTGGCGCAGGAACTGGTGGCCTAACCCGACCCCATCACTGGCGCCTTCGATGAGACCAGGCACGTCGGCTACGACGAATGTCTGGTAATCGTCCACCTGTACCACCCCGAGGTTGGGCTGGAGAGTAGTGAAGGGATAAGCGGCGATCTTGGGCCGGGCCGCGCTGATCACCGAGAGCAAGGTGCTTTTTCCCGCGTTTGGCATGCCGATGACGCCCACGTCGGCAATGAGCTTCAATTCCAGGCGCAGCCAGCGCTCCTGGCCCGGCTCCCCGTGTTCCGCCAGGCGGGGTGCCTGGTTGGTGGGAGAGGCAAAGGCGGCGTTGCCGCGACCGCCCCGTCCGCCTCTGGCTACTTGCACCCGCTCACCCTCCTCCACCAGGTCGACCAGCAACTCGCCGGTGTCGGCGTCATAGACCATGGTGCCTGGCGGGACAGGCACGACCCGATCCTCGCCCCGTTTGCCCTGCTGCTTCTGGCCGCTGCCCCGCCCCCCGCTCCCGGCTTTGAAGTGAACGCGCTTCTTGAAATGGACAAGACTGTTCAGGTTGCGATCCACCACCAGGTAGACGTTCCCGCCCTTGCCAGCATTGCCACCGCTCGGGCCGCCAAAGGGCACGAATTTCTCGCGGCGAAAGGCGACGCATCCGTCGCCGCCATCGCCACTGGTGACGCTGATTTTGACTTCGTCGAAGAACATCCGAACTCTACCTCATTCCCACCAGAAACGGATCTCGGCTTCGCCCTCGTATTCAAAGTACTCGATGACCACGTCGTGGTAGCCCGTGCCCAGGTAGGTGAGCCGGCTATGGTATTCGCCCCGGCCGGCGTGCCATTCGTTTACCAGCAATTCGCCATCTATCGAGAGCCGCACGCCGTCGTCGGCAAACAGGCCAAAGCGGTAGAAGCCACTATGGAAGTAGCGGGGCCCGCTCCAACGGACGGAAAACCCGTTGGCCGAGGGCAGTCTGGGTCTAGTTCGGGGTTTGCCCAGGCCCCAGTCGTAAAACACGGCAGGTTCCGTCTGGGTGATCATTGGTGCACCGGTCAGGGTCGGATTGTCGAAATACTGTGCTGTCCACTCTGTGTGCGCCAGATTCTCGATCCAGAGCCGGGCCTCGGCTGGACCACCTTGGTCATGGAAGTTGTAGGTGATCTCATGACGCTCGGTGCCTGCCACGTGCAGATCGTACCAATCGTCCTCGGCCCCATAGGGCGGTCCCAGGTCCCAGCCAGCCTCCTGCACCTTATTGCCGTCTATGAAGAGCTGGTAGCCCTCGTCGGCGTAAAGCAGGATACGGTGTGTGCCCAGTTCAAGAAGGGGCTCGGCCGCCCAGCCAATGGAGAAACGGTTGCAGACATAGGGGTGCGGGGACAGGCGATCAGGGCAGCCCTCTCCCCAATCGAACTGGATGACGCTGTCTTTTTGGGCGTATTGCCGGCCACCTTCGACCCACGGCTCGCCGTAATAGTCGCCGTGCCACTGCGGATAGAGGTCTGTGCGTCTCCAATGGAGTTGAATGGCGGCGTCCCCTGTTCTCTCAAAATACTCGAGCTTCAGGTAGTGTAGGCCCGCTGTCTCTATGGTCACGGTAGCCTCATAGTCGCCCATGCCTGCTGTCCAGGCATCGACCAATAGATCGTCATCCAGCCAAAGGCGCAGGCCGTCGTCGGCGTAGGCCGAGAGGGTATACTCGCCAGCCTCGAAATCCCAGATGCCGGTCCAGCGAATGGAAAAATAGTTGGAGCCCAGATCAGGGGGTCCATCCTCGCCCCAATCATAGTCTATCCGCGCTTCCTCGATGATGTATTGCGGATCACCTATGAGGCTAGGGTTGTCATAGTACTCACCCTGCCACACATTGAGCAGGGTCGCCTCCTGGCGGTTGACAAGCGGCAGAAAGATCGTGTTGGTCGTCAACGTGGTCGCCTCGATCGCGGCAGGAGCAACTACACTGTGGTCCCGAATCGAGGCCGGTGCAGCCTGTCCCTCCGCGGGCGCCGTCACGCTCATCAGTAGCAGGCTTAGCCAGACTAATGCGAGGAGCACACCGCCTTGGGCCAGCGCGCAAAGCAGAAACCGCCTATTTTTCCTCATGCTGATTCCTCCACTACCCCCGCAGACGCTTGCGGACCGCTTCGCAGTGGGGGCAGGTTCGGCCTTGGTGTTCACGGCCACAAGTCCGGCAGGTGCGGATGTAGGCCATCTGCGTATCTTGGTCTATAGCCGCTACCGCCAGGACCAATTCCTGGCCGTCATAGCGCGACAGCCACGATTCGATCTCGATGTAGCCGATGGTCCAGTGGCCTGCCTCATTCTGCGCCAGTGTGCCGCGCAGAGCCTCGGCACCTAGCTTGTGGGCGGTGCTGGCCAGTTTCAGGGCACTCTCTCTGGGAATAGGTGACATGCTTTTCCCTCATGTGCGATTCAGGCGCAGTCTACGCTTGCGACCTGCGCTCCATTATAGCCCGACCTGGGCGATTTGGCAAGTGGCGAGCTGGCTGTCCTGAGCAGATTTGGTACCTGTCACTGTCGGGTGCCAGGTCCTGCCTCCCCCCTCCTTCCGATTTCCACAATTCGGTCATGTGATGTACAATGTCCGCCGTTCGACGCCCGCCGCTAAAGAACCACCAGGCAGGTGACGTCGAGTCTCGAGCTATGAACTCTGAACTCGTATGGAGGGTGCACATGCAGGCAGGCAAGTATCCCATGGCCGAGGCGGTGCGAGCTGCGTACCGCGCCGGTCAGGAGGACGAAACGCTAGAACCGCTTGTCCGCGTGGACTGTGAAGGACAGCCGGTGGGTTCCATCCAGGACGGAGATTACGTCATTTTCTACGACATCCGGGGCGAAAGAGAGATCGAATTGACGTCGGCCTTTGTGGACCGCGATTTTCCCCACTTTGCCCGTCCCCCGATGACTGTGCATTTTGCTACCATGATCGAGTACGACCCCGATCTGGACGTACAGGTGGCCTTCCCACCCCTGGGCCGGCTGGAAAGCACCCTATTCGAAGTCGTCAGCCGGGCAGGACTGCGCCAGGCCAAGGTCGTCGAGTCAGAGAAGGCCATCCACGTCAAGTTCTTTCTCAATGGCAAGATCCAGGAACCCTTCCCCGGTGAGCAGCGCGTGGTCATTGATTCCCCCCGGCCTGCCACCCACTCTGAAATGCCACCGGCGATGAGCGCCGCTGCCGTGGCCGAGGAGGCCATCGATGCGCTGCGTGATCCTCGCAACGCCCTGGTGACCGTCAACCTGTGCAACGTGGACGTGATTGGCCACATCGAGAACCCCGACGCCATCCGTCAGGCGGTGGAGACGGTGGACAGCGAGGCAGGCCGCATGGTGGAGGCCGCCCGGGCGGCAGGTGTGACTACGATCCTGACTGCTGACCATGGCACTGTTGAGCGTTGGTACTACCCCGACGGCGCCATTGATACCGGGCATACCGACAGCCCCGTGCCAATCATTCTCGTCGATCCGGAAGGGGGGAATGGCATCCACCTGCGCGACGGGGGTGACTTGACCGACGTGGCGCCCACGGTGTTGCACCTGCTGGGCTTGCCCAAGCCGGCGGTGATGACGGGGCAGAACCTCGTAACCTCGCCCATGCCCGCGGGGGGGACGGAGGGGGGACACCGGGTCCTGCTTCTCATCCTTGACGGCTGGGGCATCGGCGACGGCGGCCCGGGCGACCTGATCGCCCAAGCGCATACGCCGGTGATGGACAGCCTGCTCGCAGCATGGCCCAATACCCAGTTGCAGGCGGCTGGACCTGCCGTGGGGATGCCGTCGGGCACGGTGGGCAATTCGGAGGCAGGTCACCTGCATATCGGCGCGGGCCGGGTTGTGCCCGCCGACCGGGTGCGCCTCAACCAGGCGCTAGAGAGTGGTTCTTGGTTTGAAAACGAGGCGTTCCTGTGGGCCATGCAGGGCGCCAAAAACGACGGCACACGGCTGCACCTGCTGGGCATCGTCTCCTTCTACAGTTCTCACGGGTCGGTGGACCACCTGCTGGCCCTGATGGAGATGGCCCGGCGCCAGGGCGTGCCAGAGGTCTACATGCATTCCATGCTCGGCCGGCGCGGCGAGCGACCCGAGAGTGGAGCGATCTACATCGAACAGGTGGAGCGGGAGGCGGAGCGCCTGGAGGTGGGGCAACTTGCGACGGTTCTCGGGCGCTTCTGGTCTCTGGACCGGGAGGAGCACTGGGACCGCATCGAAAAGACCTACCGCATGCTGGTGGAGGGACGGGGTCAGCCGGTTGGGGACCTGGACTGACGCGGATAGACGCCCGTGTGAGCCAATGTCTCCCCAAGACCTACGGGCGCACTTCTATTGAGCCCAACGGCAGATGGTCGCCGTCAGCATCCGCTCTGGGCAGACGCTCACCCGTCGCCAGGTCATACATCCCCGCGATGAGTTGGTAGCGGCCCGGCGGCGCGTCGGCACGGATAGGCAAGTCGTACCGTTCGCCAACGAGGTCGCCGGCCCGCCACGTGGTAGTGGGGCACTCGCCACCGCACGGCAAGCGGTCCATCTGCCCGGCTTTGACTCCCTCCTCGTTGATGGCCTGTACAAAGACAGTGTACGATACGTCCGTCGGGGCCAGGGCGCGCCAGTACAGGGTCACTGGCAGGGTGCTGTCCCGACTGGCCGTCGTCTCTTCAATTTGGAGCGCGATCAGGTCGACGGATTCCCCAAGGCGCATGGGCCGCTGCAGTAGCGGAACAGGCAGCCGGCTGCCGTCATAGCTCTCGCCTGGCGGCAGATGAACATCCAGCCCTATCTCGCCTATCTGGAAGCGGGCCGCCGCGGGTTCAGGGTCGCCTGCGCCGATGACGCGGGCGGCGCCGATGACCCGGGCGGTGCCGATGGTCCAGAGGGCACCGTGCCCGCCCGCCACCTGTTCTTTCGAGGGTACGCCCCACACCCACAGGTGGCCGTCATAGGCGTCCTGGAACGGTTCGGTGATGGCTGGATCGGTCAGAGCCGCTGCTTCGTCAGAGTGTTCCATCGCGGTTAGGGCTTGGGCTGCCTCTGCCCGGTCGCCAGCCGGGGCATAGAAAAGTAGGGACAAAGCTGCACCCAGCCCCATCAGTATCAGCAGTCCGATCCCTGGCCCGGCCTCCAGCCGTCCCCGCCAGGCGCTCCACAAGGCCAGCCCCGATGCCAGGACCAGCCCCAGTGCAATGAGAAGTGCTGCCAACTCGAGGTGACCCCCCCGCGCCCAGGCCAGATCCAGGTTCTGTGGGAGGACGTATGCTGCCTGCCTCAGGAGCGGGCTGTATGCTGGGTCAAAGAGGGTAGCGGGATGATACAATCCCAACCTGGCGTAGACATCCTCCAGGTACAGATTAAAGTCCACTGCTACCCCCAGCAGTTGTACGGCGACACTTGTCGAGGCCAGCGTCACCAGGCCAATGGCCAGCCAACGGCGCCGCGAGGCGGCTTCCAGCGCCGGGGCCAGGGGCAGCACGGCAAAAGGCAGGATCGTCACCAGGAAGCGAGGCCCCCAACCATGGCCCGCCCACCAGAGAAACCATGAGCTGTAGAAGGCTATGTTGCCGAGCACCACAGCAGCGACCAGCATCGCCTCAGCTCGGTGGCGACGGAAAAAGGCAGGCCAGGCGATCAGCGCGGCCAGGAGAAGCGGGTTGTACCAGAAGAGGCCTTTGCCTGGGCTGAACGTGAGCCCGTAAAAACCCCGTAGAAACGGTGTGGCAAAGCGCTCTTCGGGCAGATAGCCGGTCATCAGAGGACTTCCGAACCGGGCCCAGTTGTACCAAGCGCTGATAGCCAGGGCAACCAGCACCGGCAGCCCAAACAGGACGATGGGGCGGATCCACGCCTGCCAGTTTCTCTCGTAGCGCTGGTAGAGATAGCCAAGCAGCAGCAATCCCAGGAATGGCGCGACAATGGCGTTGCTCAGACGGGCCAACAGGGCCAGGCCCAGACCGGCGCCGGCCAGCAGAGGGTAGAGCCACTGCTCAGTCCCCCCCGCCAGCCCTGCTCCCAGCCGGTCCGTGACCGGCGGTCGGACCACCAATGTCCGCCCGGTCTCGGACCCTTCCTGAGGTGGCTTTACATTCTGATGTCCATAGCATACCAGACAGCAAGCGCAGAACGTCAGTCCCAGGCCAGCCAGCGATTCGCTAAAAAGATAGCGGGCGTAGGGCCAGGCCATAGTCGCCAGGCCGTAGGCCAGGGCCGTCCCCATGGCCACACCCTGGCCATAGCGCAGGCGCCGAAGAACCAGGTAGACCAGTACGCCGGTCAGAGCGGTGACCACGGCATTGGTGAGCATCGCAGTCTGGACGTTGCCCCAGTGCGACGACTGAAGGGCTAGCCAGTAGTGGGGCAGGGCCGCCAGCGTTGTGCCGATCCCCTTTCGGGAGTAGAGGTGCCCATCGGGACCGAAGGAGCCCTGTTGCTCGCCCATCCAGTGCAGTAGCTCGATGTCCCACTCACCCCGGCGGGCCAGGCTGTCGGTAACGGCCAGCATGGACATCTCGTCGCTGGAGTGGTAGATGCCGCTAAAGGTCAGTAGGTAGGTGCTGAACAGCAGGGCAAAGAGGCCGAGGGCCAGTCCCTTGACGCGACGGTCCTTCATCGCGTGTCCCATCCCGATAGCTGCCAGTCGTTAAAGTCGTGTATGGCAAGGGATGGATAGCGCTCGGCCAGCCAGGCATGAAGGGGCGAGTCGGCGGGAGCATAGACCCAGGTCTGGGGGTGTCCGTGTATGGCGCTGCCCAGGCGCGGTTCCCAGTCGGGATACCACCAATCGGTCTGCACAGAGGTCACATCGAAGCGCCGTTGGAGGAAGGCGTAGGTGGTGTCAAAGGCGTCTTGGTCGCCGACGATCACACGAGCGTCTGGACCCGCCCCGGCGGCCAGTGTCTCAATGGCCGGACGATGGGGGCTGGCCATCAGACGGCTGTGATAGAAGGCATCGTAGGCAAAGGGTACGGCAACCAGGCCGAGGACCGCCAGTAACGCCGCGGCACCCAGGCACAGACGGCGGCTCCAGCGGGTAGGGATGGGCTGGCTCAACGCCATGCGCCCGTACTCGACTGTGAGCAGGATGAGAAGTCCGGTGCGGGCCAGTACAGCGCCGGTCAACAGCCAGGGCTGTTCGGGCAGCATGGTAAAGTACAGGGGGCTCTCCACCAGGTTGACGGCGCTGAGAAGCAGGACATAGATCACCCCCCGCAGACCCGGCAGCAACAGGATGACAAAAGGCAGCAGCCAGACCAGGAACTGCGGGCTGTAGCCCTTGAGGTAAAGGGTCAGCAGGTTGATCGTCAACCCCGTAAAGGCCACGGCCCGCCGGTCGTCATCCCAATCTGTAGGCCGCGTCCAGAGCCAGAGGTAGATGAGGGCAAAGCCAATGGTGATAAGGGGCCAGGGCAGGGTGCTGGGATGCTGTTCGGCACCAGCAGCGGCTGGGTCGAAGCGGTTGGCCCCACCGGCCTTGCCAAAGGAAGTGTAGCCCTCGAGCAGCGCCCAGACCGTCTCCCACGAGCTACGCTTGAGATTGATGGTCCACGACAGGGTAAAGAGCTCCGGGTTGAGCAGGGCAAAGGGCAGGGCCACGACGATGATGGTCAGCAGGGTGACTGCAACGAGGATCGCCCGGCGGCGCCAGGTCGGCTCGCGCCAGAAGGCAACCGGGACGACGACCACCGGCAACAGCTTGACCAGGAAGCCCAGTCCGGCGACGGCGCCGCCTGCCAGGGGCCGTCTGATCAGGGTCAGATACAGGGCCAGAAGCAGGAAGGTGAGACCCAGGACATCGAACCAGCCCAGCATGATCAGCAGTGGCACAAAGAGCAGGCTGTAGATCCAGGCGATTCGTACGGCTACAGCCTGCTTGTAGAGCCGCCGGCCGACGAGGTAGATGAGGATCAGATTGGCTGTCTCGGCAAGCAGGAAGAGGGTCCCCAACAGGAGGTTGAACCAGAAGCCTGCATCCCCCCAATTGGGCAGAAGCAGGCTCACGCGATAGACGCCCACCGGGACCCACGAGAACAGGGGTTGGTACTCCATCCAATAGTCTACGGAGGGATAAAACCCCTGGGAGGCATAGGAGGCTAGCAGCCGGTAAAAGGTAAAGTCGGACAGCGCGGTGATATAGCCCCCGGGCTTGACCAACAATACGGCCATCAGACGGAAGGCAACGAAGGTGACGAGGACGTAGACGAACGGATGGCTGGCCTTTTCCGATTGGGCTCTCATGGCTGCTTCCTGGTTATCGCCAGGGGATCTTTAACCTCACCACAACTCACTCCTCGTTCCCGCAGGGTGGGATGGAGAACACTCCTCCCAAATCGAATCAAGTGATGCGACGCCCTTCCAGCAGCGTGGCCGGTGGCCGGCACTATTATACACCATATCTGCCCATTCAACCACAACTCCAAGGCTTCAGGCCTGCACCGCAGTTGGCTCGGCCCAGGCACGCTGCCGAAGCGGTCTACGTCTTGCCTGGCACGCTGGCCGTGCAGGAGCACCTCAATTGTCCTGGATCGCCTCCAGTGGCAGGTCGTACTGGCGAGCTGGGATGGTTCCCAGCTTGTCAGGCCACCGGCCGGTCAGTGCCCTGACGATCCTGCCCACATGGGCGTGGCTATTCTCGATGAATAACCTATAGCGCTCTTGACGCCTGCCAGCGGCGGCCGTGCCGGCCAGGTACAGCCCCGGCACATTGGTCTCCATCGTCTCTGGATCGTAGACGGGCACCTGGGCCTCGCCGGCCAGTGTCACACCAGCCAGTTCCAACAGGCGCACGTCAGCCTCAAAGCCGGTAAGCAGCAGCACAGAGTCGGTGGGATGCTTGAACCGCTGGCCGGTGGGCGTGCCATCCGCTCGCAGCTTCTCCAACACCACGTGCTCCGGCGTGATGGCCACCGGCACCGTCAGCGGCTGGAAGGCAATGGTGCTTACCTCGATCTGGGCCTTCAGGTCGGGCAGGATCCAGTGCTTAACCGCTTTGGTGTCAAACTCGGCCCGGCGGTAGCTGAGGGTGACCTGGGCTCCAGCCCGCCAGCAGCGCAGCGCCGCCTCGGCGGCCGAGTTGCGCCCGCCGACGATCAGCAGTCGCCTGCGAAAGTAGGGGTGCACGTCCTGGAAGTAGTGGCTGACGTGGGGCAGGTCCTCGCCGGGGATGCCCAGCAGATTGGGCCTGTGCATGTCGCCGATGGCCAGCACGAGCTTGCGGGCGCTGTAGCGCTGCTCGCCGGTCTGCGGCCGGGTGCGCAGTAAGAAGCCATCGTCCTGGCGCTCGACGCCAACGACGGGCTCGTAGGTACGGACCGGCAGATCGAGCATCTCGACGACGCTGCGTAGGTAGGCCAGGTACTCCTCACCTGTGGTGCGCTGCTGCATCGTGTTCTGGATGGGGATTCCGGCGATTTCGATGCGCTCCGTGGTGCTAAAGAAATAGGTGTTGCGCGGCCACCAGGTGAAGGTCTGGCCGATCTGTTTGGCCTCAAAGTGCGCATAATCAACGCCAATCCGCTGGAGCGCAGCGGCCAGTTCCAGACCGATGGGTCCCGCGCCCACAATGGCGACGTCGGCCGAGAGCGTGAGGTCTTGTACGATTTCGTTCATAACAGATATCAGAATCCTCCTTGCAGCGATAATCTTGCGGTCTTAGGGCTCTACGGTGGCCAGTTCGACGAAATCGGCGCCAGATTCGGCAACGGGCAGACGGCTGCCGGTGGATGGATCATAGAGACCTACGATCAGGTGATAGAGCACGTCACGGGATGCAGCCTGCTGGGACTCTGGCAGTTCCAGTGTGAGGGTATCGCGCACCACTTCGCCCGGCAGCCACCATGTGGTGGGATAGCCGCCACTCTGAGGAACAGAATCCACCTGGGTGTGGACCCGGCCCGCCGGGCCGAGTAGTTGGGCAAATACAGTGTAGCTGGTTTCGGTCGGCCGCGCAGCCTGCCAGAAGAGCTGCAGCTCGCACGTCCCGGCTCGTGCTTCACAACTGAGGTCATAGCCGAGCAGGCGGATCAGGCCGCCGAAATCGACGTCGAGAAGGTGTTGGGGGGACGGCGCGGTAAACACACGCTGCTCCTCAATGGGCTCCCCATTCTCGACGCCCAACAGACGCGCCCAGGTATCGCCATCAAACAGGCGGACGACCAGTTCCGACGACTGGACGCGGATAGGCAGGCGCTGGCCGACGTCCTCCCAGTCGTTGCCCTGCATGACGCCCAGGCCAACACTGAAATCGGGGCCGACACCCCAGGGCAGGGTGCTGGTCACCACGACCTCGCCTGGTTGCCAGTCCCGGGGCGGATACCACACGGTGGCGATCATGGGCCGTTGGGTCGTGTCCTCCAGAATCTGGCCAGTGGTGTCGTCCAAGTAGAAGGGGTAGAGGCGCAGCCCCGGCGGCAGGGGTTTCAGGGCGCGCCAGAAAAACCGGAGGCTTGTCCTGAGCGTAGTCGAAGGATCGGAGATTGGAGATTGGACGTTGGAAGTTGGGGGTTGCTGTACAAGGTCAAAGCCGAGGGATTCGAGGATAGGTTCCCCATCGAGGAGGAACTGGAGCTGCATGGGATATTGGGGTTGTGGGTCCGAGGCCCGCGCCATGTCGTAAAAGCTGCTGGGCAGGGCTTTTTCGGGCGCGCCGCGCCGGAGCAGGAGCCAGCCGTCGACGCCTTGCTCTACGCCATAGTCGCCGGCTAGCAGGTTTTCGACGCCGGTCCTCAAGTCATTGGGATGGAGCGGCCAGCCGTTTGTCACATCGAGCCAGACGTACTCGGCGTCGTGGAGGGGAGCGGGAAACCCGTCTTCCACACGGTCGATCATAGACAACTGCTGGCGCTGGCTGGCATGGGGATTGGGGTGGGGCAGCGCGGCCAGCGAAGCCTCAGTCGGGATGCCGCGAGCCAGGTCCCTGCCCAGGTGATGGTGTTCGGTCACGGTGGGCCAACTGCCCTGGAAGCTTGTCCCGAGCTTAGTGGATGGATCAGCGGCCAGCGGGGTGTAGCCGTGGTCCCGGTGGTAGACCAGCGTCGTCGCAAGGACGGCGACGGCCAGCAGCAGTGGTAGGTACCGGAAGCGGGGGAGGTGACGGATCAGCCAGGCTGCGCCGTAGGCCGCCGAGACGACCACGATGGGCACCAGCGTCGCCCCGTAGTGAAAGCCCTCCAGTTGCCGCATTAAGCCATTGGTGCTCAGCAGATTGGCTAGCAGGATAGGTGTGGCCAGGACGAGCACCTGGGGAGCCAGCAGCGACAGAAAGGCCACTGGCGCCAGCAAGTCGCGAAGGTAGCCCAGGTTCTCCGTGGTGAGCAGGTGGCTCACCACCAGGCCGGGCTGAGTGATCATCGTGAGGACGATCTCCAACGGACTGTCGCCCAGGTAGGCGTAGCGGTTGGCCAGGGGGGCGACGCCTCCTGGGTCAAAGTGGGGCATGATCACACCCACAGCCAGGACAAACCACACAGCAGCCACGACAATCGTTGCCAGTCCCACGCGCCAGTTGCGGCGGACCACCAGGGCGTAGAGCCCCATCATCACCACCAGGAGGGGCATGTCCTCTTTGCAGCTCATGGTGAGCACGGCAAAGAGGGCAAAAGCACCCCAGCGCTCCGTCTCCAGGAAGTAAAAGGCCAGGAGAAAAAAGGTGGGCGCCAGCGCCACGGCGTGGAAGTCAAAGGTGTTGGCCGATTGAAGTGCAGGAATAAGAAGATAGACCAAGGCGAAGGTGAAAGCCAGGACATAGGAAGCGCTACCAATCGCCCCTTTGCCCTTTTGCCCCTTGGCCATTTGCTCGTTTGCATGTTTGGACAAGAGGTATACGGGCCAGGCACCCAGGGCGATGATGACCGTCTGGAGCAGGAGGAGAAGGCGCGGATCGCTCCACAGGAAGTAGAGCAGGGAGATGGGCAGCAGGATCGGTTCGACGTGGGTGCCCAGGCGGTTGGTGAGCCCCTCGATATTGGTCATGGCAAAGGGGCGGCCGTGCCGGGTGTTCCACACCGCCTGATCCACGTTGCCCAGGTCAAAGGCAGTGGTCTGGAAGGCGTCGTGCTTTAGCACTGTCAGGGCGGCAAAGAAGGCGATGTAGGCCAGTATCAGCGCCCAGACGGCAATGCCCCAGAGAACCTGGGTTTTCTCGCCCGTTGAATTTCTCTGACCTCTAGGATGCATCCACCACCGGTTGAGCCTCGCTTACCGTGTGCTGCCCTTGCCCTGTAAGCATAGTACCGTCAATGGTGCCGACGAAGGTGCAAGGACTCTTTCTGTCATAACCCTGTGTATTGTACTCGAAAAGCCAGAGCCGGGCAAACGGGCGCGAGG
>CBDUWJ010000010.1:0-17902 GCA_965370895.1 uncultured Anaerolineae bacterium
ACGGCCCACATCTCGCAGACTGCTTCCAGCCCCATTTCGGCGATCTTTTTGGCAGCAACGGTCGCCAGGACGATGGCAACGGCGGGGAATGCAGGCACTTGGGTAACCAAAGCTGGCGCCAAGGCGACAGCCAACATCTTGGCGCTCTTCATCAGGGCACCAATGAGCTCCCTGTGTTTGTCGTTGCCTTCGTTGCACAGGAGATCGTGGATCTCAGGCTCGAACTCTTGCCACAGCTTCTGGCCCAAAGACACCATCTGCGCGGTCCACTCGGGTCCAGCTTCCACATCAGCGGCGAATGCTTCTACGGGCGGAGCCCACATCTGGAGCTCGTCCTGGGTACCGCCCGCTTGTTCAGCCTGGGCACGGGCGGCCAGTGTCAACATTAGCCCGTCCATGTCGTCGTTCCACAATGCCTCGACGGCATCCAAACAGGCTTGATCCTCAGACCTTTCGGCGCCCCCTTCCGTGTTTATGGACTGATCCGAAGGGAGCAAGGGTTCGCTCAGCCGCAGGTCGGCGTCACAGTACACGGTGTAGGCCAGGGCCAAGGGGTTCCCTTTGTCGAGGTAGTGCCGGCGCAGGGCCAGTAGAATGTCACCTGCTGCTTCCCCCCGAAAGAAACGAGTCAAGAATCCGCGTGCAAAATCGTCAGCAAAGATGGTGTTCATCGAGCACTCGGTGCCCACAACGGCCCGCGCGCCTCGCCCGATGAAAAAGGGTACGAATCCATCGGACAGGGAAGGAAAGACCTGGGCCGATTCACACATGTTCAGAAAGACCAAGGGGTGCCTGGAAAAGCGGTCCGGAACCGTCTCTTTGAGCATGGTAAGGGGGATCTTGCCCCGTGTCAAGCGTATCCAAGAATCGCTGACGTCGAACAGGTCGTCCATGTGTTCGCGCCGGGCGGTGTTGCCTGCATCGGCGGTCAGCCGCGCATAGAGACTCAGCAAATCGGCGTCAGGTTGGATGTCGGTGGCCATCCGTTCGGTGTATCCGTGGCAGAAAAAGTAGTAGAGGTCCCGGTCGGCGGCTGCCAGAGCACGGTTCATGTTCCGCCGGTTCCTCAGGATCTCAGTCACTATCCGCTGGCTGGACAGGGTGCTCAGGTCAGCAAAGAAGGCCTTCTGCTTGTCGGTGCCGAGCAAGCGCTCGTACAAACCTACGCTGACGCGCAGCGGGCTGTCGGTAGCAATCTCTGTGTGGGCTTCGCGGTAGGTGTCCAGCAGGGTGCTGGTGAGGATCGCTAGCTTGAAGCGCCAGCCCCAGAACTTTTTCACATCGATGGGTTTGTTGTTGCCCCAGGGTCGGGCGGTGTACACTAGGCTCCAGGGAAAGACAAAATCCCCTGCCAGATCCACGACCTGGATGGTGGAGCCATCAGGCAGGCTTGTTTCCATCCACTCCTTCAGGGCCTGTGCGGAACGGCTTTCAAAAAGTTTGAGGTAGAGCTGGCGGCCGACCTGGGCCAGAGCACGAGTAGCTCTATGATAGGTCTTTGCGTCGGGATCCTGTAACAGGTCAAAAGCCTGCACCACATTGTACAGCTGGCGCCGTGCCTTGGTGATCAGGTGGGTCAGGTCGTCGCGGGTCAATCGCACAGAGCAGGACAGAGCTATTGCGCGACTGGCTGATGCTTCGTCTTCTGAATCGGGGTCCACCAGGAAGGTAAAGCGGTACTGGTCGGCGCTGTCACGGGTAATTGTCAGACTCAGCTCACGCGGAGGGAGCCTCTCCATGTCTGGAAAGCTGGAAGTTCGGGCGTGGGTCAGTTGGGCGGATTGCGGTTGGGAGCCCTGCGCCACCTCGCCACGGGCCACTACTTCAACGCGGACTTGGAAGGTCTGGACCAGATAGGTTCGGTAGTACAAACAGACCTCCAGCTCGGCCAGATCTGCGCCATAGCTCCGGTGCAGCGGTGTGACTTGGAAGCGCACGGGCTCGGCATCCCCATGTCTGGGCAGTCTGAAGGACTGTGTGGGCTCTGGGATGTAGAAATCCTGTGAGGAGAGAGAGGCATACAGGTATGCGTCTGTTTCTTGCGGTTCGACGATGGCCTGGGGGCCACCCGAGTTCCCTTCCCAGTCGACGAGCGAGTCCTCTCTCAGGCCTCCTACATTCAGCGCCAGGTTGCAAGCGCGCCCCACGATGAGAGGCCGACTTCGCTCGATTGTCTTTTGATTCAGATCCTCCAACCAGAGGTTGACAAAGCGCGGTTTTTTCTCCAGTTCGGCTTTGGACTGGTACCTTCTAAGCAGTTCCTGTGGGACATTGAAGAGGCTGTAAATGAACCCGCCAAGGGAGATCGCGGGCGGGTGGCCGGCCGCGCGCTGGACGACCTGGCTTACAAGCAAGCCAAGAGGCTCGCCATTCTGGGTCACGACCAGGAACTCTTCTCTGTCGGCGAGTCTCTGGGCCTGTTCGCGGCCAATCATCCCGCGTTCCCGGACCGTAGCCTCCGCTCCTTGCAGATGTGGCACAAACACGTGCAAGGGCATAGCCCAAAGGTCGCCCTCAGCCATCTGCACTCGTTCGTCCAACTCACGGCTGGCCATCACCCTGAAGGAGCCATCGTCCATGCTGACCAGGATACATGCGCTTTCCGGGTCGCGCGTGGATTTGAGATCCATGGCTACCTTGGCCACAGTGGTCTGTAGGGTTGCCTCTATGAACTCAGTCTCAGCCAGCAGGGAGTCAGAAAGCAGCTCGTCGAAAAGGTCGAAGGCATCGTCCGGCTGCAGTGCCACATCAGACACTCTCCTCCGGCCCCTGAGCAAACCTGCGTAATGTCCATCCCGCAGCACCACCAGCCATCCCCCGTGCCCGTCGGCCAGTTGCTCGGCCTCTTTCAGGTCCACGGCACTCTGCTCCACCCCGGGCTGGAAGTGGAGCAGGCCCAGCTCTCGCAGAGGGCGTTTCAGCACGGATGGTCCCTCCTCCCACACGAGAGGCCGTATCCCCAAGACGGGAACCACAGCGTACCGCCCCTCATCGTCCTGGACCACTACAAACGCCCGCCACTTGTTCTCGATGTTGGGACTCTCCAGCCGGTCACGAGTTTGCTCCAGCATCTCGCCAGGACTGGCCAACACAACTTCCGGTGTTTCAATGTCACTCGATGGTATAGGCATTTTGTCCTCCATCACCGGATTATAGCTGATCTACAATCGCTTCCCATTATACCATACATTTTCAAATCTGTACAATCGAGTTGATCGATTTCACCAACTGTGCTGGACTGGGCGAGAGCTGCGCCGCTGGGTCGAAAGTCCACCTGGCTTGGACGAGTTGTTCCCTGGAGTTCTGAGGGCTCGCAGCGAACTCTTTCAGCGCCTGACTCTGCCCGCTTTGCTCCATCACTGATTTCAGGGCCATAATCAGCGTTCACCAATGCCTTCGTCTGGCGATTCGGGAACCAAGAGGGGCGCGGCTACGTCTTGTAGGTAGGTTGTCAGAAAGAATTCGTACAAGGAGGAAGATCCATGTTCAAGAGGCGATGGTTAATTTGGAGTATGGTGGCGGTGCTGAGCCTGGCTTGCGCCACCCTTCTGGGAGGTGGACAAGAGCCTGCACCGGTCGCAGCTCAGAGTGAGGGGCTGGAGTTAGCCGTCTATAACCAGAACTTGGCCCTGGTCAAGGACATCCGAAGTCTGGACTTGGCAGAGGGGGTGGACGAGGTGCGCTTTGCCGACGTGGCAGCGCAGATTGACCCCACCAGTGTCCACTTTCGCTCACTGGATGACCCGGACGGCACCGTGGTGCTGGAGCAGAACTATGAGTACGATGTTGTCGACTCGGTGAAACTGCTCCGCAAATACGTGGACCAGGAGATCAGCCTGGTAACCGAGGATGGCCAAGAGTATTCCGGCACGCTTCTCAGTGCTGCCGATGATGTGATCCTGCAGGCCAGCGACGGACAGGTGACGGTGGTCAGGCTGGAGCAGATCAAAGAATTCAGCTTCTCTGCCCTGCCGGAGGGGCTGATCACCCGGCCCACGCTCGTCTGGCAATTGAAATCGGTCCAGGGAGGCAGACAGGACGTCGAAGTCACCTACCTGACGGGCGGCGTCAATTGGCAGGCCAACTACATTGTGGTCCTGGCCGACGATGACAAGGCTATCGACCTGGACGGTTGGGTAACCCTGGATAACCGCAGCGGAACCAGCTACCCGGATGCCAAGCTCAAACTGATCGCCGGCGACATCCACCGCGCGCCAACCCCCGGTCGCGTGGTCGAAAAGGAGATGCTGTACGAGGCGGCTGCGGTGTCAGCTCCCCAGGTCGAGGAACGTACCTTCTTTGAATACCACCTCTACGAGGTGCAACGACCGGTGACGGTCAAGGACCAGCAGACCAAGCAGATCGAGTTCGTCACCGGCAGCGATGTCCCCGCAGTCAAGTTCTTTGTCTACGACGGCGCGCAAATGCGCTTTCCGGGTTTGTACCAGCCTTTGGACGACCCCAGCTATGGCACGGCTTCCAACAAAAAGATCATGGTCATGCTAGAGTTCACCAACGGCGAGGACCAGGGACTGGGCGTCCCGCTGCCCAAGGGCACGTTGCGGGTGTACAAGAAGGATGTGGATGGCTCGACGTTGCTCGTAGGCGAGGATGCCATAGACCACACGCCCAAGGACGAGCAGGTGCGCCTCTACATCGGCGACGCCTTTGACATCGTCGGCGAGCGGGTTCAGACCGATTTTAAGGTGGAGTACGACGACGACTGGATGGAAGAGTCCTACGAGATCACGCTGCGCAACCACAAGGACGAGGACGTGGAGGTGCGCGTGGTAGAGCACCTGTTCCGCTGGACCGAGTGGAAGATCCTGGAAGAGAGCCACGAACACGACAAGACAGATGCCCGGACCATCGAATTCCGCGTGCCGGTGGAGGCCAACGGCGAGACAACCGTGACCTACACGGTCCGCTACGAGTGGTAACGCTCTCTAATCTTCCCGGTCTTCTGCACAAAGGTGCTCCAGGTGCCAGGGTACAAATTCCTGGTGCCTGTTGCTGTGGACCCCGCTCGTCTTCTGCCGCTCCCAAGGCTTCGGCGGAGATGCTGCACTCCCGCCTGACCGGTGCGTTGGATGTGGTGGGGATCCAGTGTACGGGTAGCCAACCGTAGATCTGACTGGCCACAATTTCAGCACCCTGATCGAACCGCGATGCGCTTGGGCGTAGATCATCACAGGATGTGGACACTGGACGGCGCGATTCCGAAAACGCAGGACCTTGGGATTCCAGGTGACTCCATCCCAAATCCCTATGATCCCTAGCGCTTTGTGAGTGGTGAGGTTTTCGCGCCAAGCGTCTTTCCTGCCCACAACCGCGCTGGTGTAGGGCGGCAATGCGGTGCTGGTTTCCTGGGTTGCAGCATCCCACGAGTAACTGGGGATATGGTCGACGGCTTGAGTAGTCGCCCTGCCCTCACGCAGTGCGGCCAACCCCACACAATCTGCCCCTCCCGGACCAAGGTCAAGTCCGTCTCAGTCGGCTATTGAGGGTACGTTTTCAACGAAAAACGGGTTGTCGCCGGACAACGGCTGGAAAGCACAGGATACCGTCACGCTCTCTAGCCTTGGATCACAGGGGCAGCCAGCAGACTGCGGCGCCATGCAACTTGACAGCCAGTGACAGATGCGCTATACTTAGAGCAACTGGTCAGACCACTTACCAGTGAATATGGCATCATGGGGGAACTCGTGACTAACTGGTCGGCGCCGCAGCGTCCTGCTGCCTATGCAGAGCAAAGCCTGGTAACAGCTATCCTGAACGGTACCTATCCACCCGGCTCGACCCTGCCTGGCGAGCGCGATCTGGCGGTCCAACTGGGGGTCACCCGTCCCACACTGCGCGAGACGCTGCAACGCATGGAATGCGAGGGCTGGCTCACCATTCACCAGGGCAAGCCCACGCGTGTCAGGGACTTTTGGAGGCACGGCGGGCTGGGTGTACTCAGCGCCATGGTACGCTACGGCCAGCAGCTTCCCCCCGATTTTGTTCCGAGCCTGCTGGAGGTGCGCCTGGCCATGGCCCCGGCCTACACCCGTTCTGCCGTTGAGCGCTCCCCAAAGATGGTGGTCGCTCACTTGGCAAACCACGCCGAATTGCACGACATCCCCGAGGCCTTTGCCTCCTTTGATTGGACGTTACACCACACCCTGACCATCGCTTCGGGGAACCCAGTTCACACGCTGATCCTCAATGGCTTTGCCGGCTTTTACGAGCAGATGGCCTGCCTGTACTTTGCCCGGCCCCAGGCACGGGCCGCGTCGCGATCCTTCTACGCCGGGCTTCTGACGGCCGCCCACGGGGGAGACGCCGCCAAAGCTGAACAGATCACTCGATCTATGATGGAGGAAAGCATTGCTCTCTGGCACCAGGCCAACGAGTAATTTGCCCACTGGCTCAGTTGCCTGTTGACTCATTTGGAGGTTTCCCTATGAGACGTTGGAACGGCTGGGGTGATGACACCATCACCTACCCTTTGCTAGACGGACCCAGGCATTTCCTGGAAGAACTTGTGGGTCCCGGTACACCGCCCCGGGATGCCACATTGCAGGAGGTAGTGGCTACTGTGCCCCCCTCTCGACTGCCGGCCCACCCGTTGATCTCCGACGACGCGGTTGACCGGGTGCGCCATGCCCGGGGCCAAAGTCTGCCCGACTGGATCGCGGTGCGCAGTGGGCGCATCTCTGTCTTTCCCGATGGTGTAGCCTATCCCACCACAGACACTGTGGTCCGCGAGCTGATCCGCTATGCTATGGATGAGGATGTCCGGCTCATTCCCTACGGCGGGGGGACCAGTGTGGTAGGCCACATCAACTCGCTGCCTGATGACCGCCCCATCCTCACGGTGGACTTGGGCCGCCTGAACCGCCTGCGTCGCTTTGATGAAACCAGCCACCTGGCGACTTTCGGCGCGGGCGTCCTGGGCCCCGACCTGGAGGCTGGACTCCGGGCGCGGGGCTGCACCCTGGGTCACTTTCCCCAATCGTTTGAGCTATCGACCCTGGGTGGCTGGATCGTGACCCGCTCCAGCGGGCAGCAATCGTTGGGCTACGGGCGCATCGAAAGCCTCTTTGCCGGAGGGCGACTGGAATCGCCAGCCGGCACCCTGGAACTGCCCCCCTTCCCCGCTTCGGCCGCCGGGCCAGACCTGCGGGAAATCGTCCTGGGTTCTGAGGGGCGACTCGGGTTCCTGACCGAGGCCACCGTCCGGGCCTCGCCCCTGCCCGAGAAGGAGGACTTTCACGCTGTCTTTTTCCGCAACTTTGACCGGGGCTGGACTGCCGTCCGCCAGATCATGCAGGCCAGGCTGCCCCTGTCGATGCTGCGCCTGAGCACTGCCGTCGAGACCCAAACCACGCTGGCGCTGGCAGGTCACGAACGGCTCATTGGCACTCTGGAGCGCTTGTTGTCGCTGCGGGGTGTGGGCGACGAAAAGTGCATGTTGCTCCTTGGTTTCACCGGGCGCGAGTCGGTGGTCAAGGCGGCCCGCAAGGAGGCCCTGGGCCTCTCTGGCAGGCACGGCGGGGTCCATGTGGGGCGCACCTTTGGCCACGAGTGGCACAAGAGTCGCTTCCGCACACCCTATCTGCGCAACACCTTATGGGAGTTGGGCTATGCCATTGACACATTGGAAACCGCCACCGACTGGGCCAGAATCCCCGCCATGGTGGAGACCATCGAATCGGCCCTGCGCGTTGGCCTGGACGCTATCGACGAGCGGGTGCATGTCTTTACCCACCTGTCGCATCTGTACCCCTACGGTTCCAGTACCTACACCACCTATCTCTACCGCCTCGCGCCCGACCCTGACGAGACGCTGCGACGTTGGCAGGTGCTCAAGGCGTCTGCCAGCCGGGCCATCGTCGCCCAGGGCGGCACCATCAGCCACCAGCACGGCGTCGGTACCGACCACATGCCCTATCTGGCGCAGGAAAAAGGGCCTTTGGGCATCGCGGCCATAGGCGCTCTGTGCCAGCGGTTTGACCCGGACGGGATTATGAATCCCGGGAAGATGATCTCATAGCAGACTCTGCTGAATAAAGCTTGTCAGCGGGCGCATTCCGTATTGCGTAGGGAGGCCTCGCAAGTACGAGGAATGGCTCAATTCCGTGCATTCCGAGATCACCAACGATCCGCTCATGCCATAGACACACAAACGTTATACGCAGTACGCGACACGCAAAACGGTATACGAAATACACGCTACGGAGTACAAATCATGTGGGAGAAGAACTGGAGAGACGAAATCTGGTCCCAGCTCGATGGGCCCTGGGACGTGATCGTGGTCGGTGGGGGCATCACGGGTGCGGGAGTCCTGCGCGAGGCAACCCGACTGGGACTGCGGACCTTGCTGGTGGACAAACACGATTTTGCCTGGGGGACCTCCAGCCGGTCGTCCAAACTGGTTCATGGCGGGCTGCGCTACCTCAAAGAGCGCAGGCTGCGGCTGACGCGGGCCTCCGTGAAGGAACGGGAGCGTTTGCTACAGGAGGGACCCGGGCTGATCGATCCCCTGGGCTTTCTGTTAGCCACCTACAAGGGCGATCACCCCGGACGCTGGACCTACAGTGCTGGTCTGACTGTTTACGACCTGCTGGCCTTGCAATGGAGCCACCGGCGCTACAGCGCCGAGGACTTTCATCTGCTTGCCCCCCACGTCGCCCAGGAGGGGCTACAAGGGGGCTTTCGCTACGGCGATGCCCAGACCGACGATGCCCGTCTGGTGCTGCGCGTCATCCGTGAGGCGGTGGCCGACGGTGGTTTGGCTCTGAATTATGCCAGCGCAGAAAAGGTGCTGCTTGATGACGGTGGCGTGATCGGCGTGCAACTGCGCGATGAGATCGGACAGCGCACGGCCGAGGTCTACGGCAAAGTGGTCATCAACGCCACTGGCGCCTGGGCTGACCGGCTGCGCGAGCAGGTGGGGGCCGCATCCAGCATCCGCCCACTGCGTGGCAGCCACCTGATCTTTCCAGCCTGGCGGCTGCCGGTGGCCCAGGCGGTCAGCTTCTTGCACCCCGTGGACCGCCGTCCCGTCTTCATCTTCCCCTGGGAGGGCATTACCCTGGTCGGTACCACGGACGTCGACCACGACCAACCCCTGGATGACGAGCCCGGCATCAGCCCGGAAGAGGTGGCCTACCTGATGGCTGGTGTCGAAGCCCAGTTCCCATCTCTGCACATGACCCTGGACGACGTGATTTCCACCTTTGCCGGAGTGCGGCCGGTCATCGGCAGCGGCAAAGCTGATCCGTCCCAAGAGTCCCGCGACCACGTCGTCTGGGATGAACGTGGTCTCCTGACGGTTACGGGCGGCAAGCTTACCACCTTCCGCCTCATTGCCCTCGATGTCCTCAGGGCGGTGCGTCACCGGCTGCCCGCGCTGCCGCCCCTGGACGAAGAGGTCTCGGTGCTCAACCGTGTGGAAGTTGACCTGCCAGGCGCTGAGCACCTGGACGAGGAGGCGCGGCGTCGCCTGCTGGGGCGCTACGCCGTCGACGCGCCGGCTCTCGTGATGGCGGCAGGAACCGGGGAGCTGGAACAGATTCCTGGTACCCAGACCCTTTGGGCCGAGTTGCGTTGGGCGTCCCGCGCCGAGGGTGTTGTCCATCTGGACGACCTGATGCTTCGCCGCGTGCGCCTGGCGCATCTGCTGCCCCGGGGTGGCGAGGCGCTACTGCCCCAGATCCGTGCCATCTGCCAGCCCGAGCTGGGCTGGGATGATACCAAGTGGGAGAGCGAGGCAGCGGCCTATCTGGAGCTGTGGACCAAGTACTATAGCCTACCCGACCGGGCGCTCATCCCCAATTGGCGGGTGATGCTGGCCGAAGCCAGGGCCAAGCGCAACCGCAACCACGGCTGGGGCGTCCAGTTCACCCACCGCCGTAAGGCTATCAAGCAAACAGCGCTGGTAGGAATCCTGGCGGGCTTGGCGATGCTTCTGGCCTTGGCGTATTGGCAGCGCAGGAAAACATAGCTGGTGGCGCGGCGCCCCCGATACCACCAGCAGCGCGACGAAATCGTCTCTGGCATCTGCGCGGGGCGCTTTCTGACCTAGTCTCCTCTTTCAATGACGCGCCCACCAACAAGTTTGGCAGTATGCCACCCGACTGGCAGGCCAGTGACAAACCGATGACGCATGCCATGAGCCTCATGCAGTTTCCGACAGCACCACGGATTTGCAGGGAACGAGGAAAGGGAGTATAATGGCATGCTGTGAATCTGAACAGTGAGGTATTGGTATGCCGAAGCGAACGTGGCAGCCCAAGGTGCGGCGTCGCAAGCGCGTGCACGGGTTTCGGGAGCGGATGAAAACTAAGGGTGGGCGGGCCGTCCTCAAGGCCAGGCGGCTCAAGGGTCGCCACAATCTGACAGTGTAATGATGTCAGCCTCTGGCCCATGGCCTGTTGCCCATGAGCCGGGGGTGGTGCTCAAGTGCGCAGAAAGTACAGTTTGCGAGCGAATGCCGACTTTCAGCGCATCCGGCGTGAGGGACGCAGCCTGGTCCATCCTCTGTTGGTGATTCTGACGCTACCCAATGGATTGGAGCACAGCCGTTTTGGTTTCGCCGTGGGGCGGCGCGTGGGAAAGGCCGTGGACCGGAACCGGCTCAAACGCCAGATGCGCGAGTCGGTGCGAGTACGGATCCAGAAGCGCGAGATAGCGGCCGGGTGGGATGTCGTTTTCATTGCCCGGAAGCGCATGCGCCCGATCTCTGGGTCGGCTGCATCATTCCACCAGGTCGATGAGGCCATCGGCCTGTTGTTGCGTCGGGTAGGGTTGGTGAGCGGGGAATCATGAAGTATCTATTGATGGGGCTGATCCGTCTGTATCAATTGACGATTGCCAGGACTTTGCCCGCCTCTTGCCGTTTCACACCCTCCTGCTCTCACTATGGCTACCAAGCTATCAGCCAGTACGGGGTTATCAAAGGCGGTTGGCTGGCCGTAAAGCGGGTGGCCCGCTGTCAGCCCTTCAATCCTGGGGGATACGACCCCGTACCCTGATGAACGGCATCAACTTGCAAGGAGGCTTTGCCTTGACTCAACGGAGTGGTGTGCGCGGACGAACAGCGTCCGTTGGAGCGGCGTTGGGATTGCTCTTGTTGAGCATCATCCTGTCGGCCTGCGGAGGAACGCCGGCTGCGCTGAATTGGCCCGGCCTGACCCTGGCCGGGGATACGATCTATGTGATCAGCGGTTCGCCCCAGAAAGTGTATATGCTGGACGCCGAAACCGGTGCCCAGAAAGGAACTTTCATGCCCCAGGGCGAATTCAAGGGGACCGTGTGGTGGAGCCCGGTCACGGTGGGTGACGGTCTGGCCTTTGTTGGGTTCGCAGATTCCAACGCAAAGGCGGCTGCTCTATATGTTTTCGATCCTGAAACCGGACAGGAACTGTGGCACGTTCCTGCCGAGAGTGTGATTCTACCTGCCCCGGTCTATGCCGACGGCGTTGTGTATTTTGGCTCGTCGGACGGCCGCCTGTATGCAGTGGATGTGGAAACCAAGCGCGTCAAGCCCGGCTGGCCGTTCCAGGCGGAGGACGCGATTTGGGGATCGCCCCTCGTCGTCGATGGTCGGGTCTACCTGGCCGCGATGGATCACTATCTGTACTCTCTCGATGCGGAGACCGGCAAGGAGATATGGAAAACCGAGTTTACGGGGGCCATGGCAGCGCAGCCCAGCCTTGTCCCTCTCGACACGGAGGTTGGTGGCGTGTTGTACGTAGGCACCTTTGATGGCAAGGCTCACGCCATCCGGGCTGACTCGGGAGAGATCGTGGAGGGATTCGAGTTTCAGGCGGAGAACTGGGTCTGGTCAGAAGTGCTGATGGCCAACGATCTTCTCTACGTTACTTCGCTCGATGGGTACCTTTACGCCCTCGACCCGTCCAGCGGAGCGGTGGTGCCGCCTTATCCCTACAACAGCGCCGAGATCGACGACCAGGATGAAACGCTCCGGGCTTCGCCCCTGCAGTCAGGAGAGTTCATTATTGTGGCCGCGCAATCTGGCTGGCTCATCGCTGTGAAGGATGCACAGCGGCAGTGGTATTGGCCCAGCGGTGCGCCCCAGGCTGAGCTGTTGACGACGCCCATTGTCGCGGGCGACAAGATCTACATAGTCCTGATGGATGGGAAGGTGCAGGTCCTGGATGCCGAAACTGGTGTTCCAGGCTGGTCCTTCTCACCGCCAGAAAGCAAGTAAGCAGTTCGTTGGAGTGACTCGGCCAATCCGGAGATTGGTTCAGGTTGGGCTTCCGAGAACGTGTGGGACGTCCGGCCAACGGAGCGATTGTGCGGCATAGACTGCCGTAGGACTTTGGGAGGTTTCCTTGGGCATTACTGACATCTGGACCGTATTCATTCTGCAGCCCATGCTCAATGCATTGCTTGGGCTCTACAGTGTGCTCTGGTCTCAGTTCTGGCTGGCCATCGTTGTATTCACCGTCATCATCCGGGCCCTGATGACGCCGCTGATGTTACCCCAGCAAAAATCGGCCAAAAAGATGCAAGAGGTCCAGCCCCAGCTGAAAGAATTGCAGAAGAAGTATGGCAAAGACCGGGACAAGCTGGCCAAGGCGCAGATGGCGCTCTACAAGGAGGCTGGAGTCAATCCCATGGGCGGTTGCCTGCCGATGTTGGTCCAGTTTCCCATCTGGATCGGACTGTACCAGTCCATCATCCAGGCTTTGGGCTATCAGCCACTGCAGCTCTTGGGCCTCTCCAAGAACATCTACCCCTTTCTCTCCATGCTCTGGGTGGAGGTGCCTCTCAATCGCTACTTCCTGGGCATGGACCTCGCCTTGACGCCACAGCAACTGGGGGGACTAACCTACGCGCTGCCGGTCCTGGTAGCCTTAACCTCTTGGATTCAGTCCAAGATGATGACCATGCCAGGCAGCGGCGATGGTCAGGCGGGAGGCATGGGCCAAAGCATGACAACGATGATGCCCCTGATGTTCGGCTTCTTCAGCCTGAACTTTGCCTGTGGCCTATCCTTCTATTTCATCGTATCGAACATCATTGGCATTGTCACGCAGGGGTTCATCTCTGGCTGGGAGGGGCTGTTGTTCTGGAAGGGTCTCAAACTGGGCAATCTGCTGCCCTTTGGGCAATCTCCTCAACAAGCAAGCACCAAGCAGACAGACACCAAGCCGGCTTCGAGTCAGAAGGGAACAACAAGTGGAAGCAAGAGAAGGAAAAAGAAGAAACGTCGTCGCAAGCGGTAAAACAGTTGATGAGGCCATAACCAACGGTCTAGCGATGTTGGGCGTGCGCCGTGATCAGGTGGACGTGGAGATTCTAAGCGAAGGCAGCCGAGGGGTCCTGGGGTTCGGCGCAGAGAACGCCCGGGTGCAGCTCCTCGTCAAGCCCCCGCCGCCGGCATTCGTGCCGCGTCAGCCCAAACCGCCCGCACCTGCCCCAACAACACCGCCGCCAGAGCCACCACCGCCAGAATGGCAGCGTGAACCCTCTGAACCTGTGCCGGACAGGCCAACTGGCCAGGAACCAGAAGCGGCATCCGGTGAGGAGACGCCAGCAAGTGTGGGGTGCGAGTTCCTGACCGACATCTTGCGGCTCATGGGGATTTCAGCCATGGTGGAGACACGGGTGGGCTACGAATTGGTGGAGGAAGGCGAGGATCCTCCTGTGGTATTGAACATCACCGGAGGCGATTTGGGCATCCTGATCGGTAGGCGCGGGGAAACCTTGAGGACGCTCCAATACCTGATTCGGTTGATGATTAGCCATCGTCTCAAACACTGGAGCAACCTGGTGGTAGATGTGGAGAACTACCGGGTTCGCAGACAACGCACCCTGGAAAACCTGGCCCAGCGGGTGGCCGAGCGGGTGGCCCAGGACGGACGGCCGCAGGCCCTGGAGCCAATGTCGGCCTACGAGCGACGGCTGGTACACATCGCCCTGCGCAAGGATCCGCTGGTGACCACCCAGAGTGTCGGCGAGGGCGAGAGAAGAAAGGTGACGATCATCCCGGCCCGATCCTAGGTCAGGCCGCAGTAGCAGAGATACAGCCCAACATACTGGCAATCTGGCGACGTCGACTTTCTCTTGGATGTCGGCAACAACCCCGCTCCTGGCAGCGGGGTTGTTGCCAAGAACCCTGGAGGTGCGGGTCCAGAGGGATGCTCGTGAAGGCAGGATCAGAGTGAAGCGCAACCGCATTGTACTGCTGCTCTGGATTGTGGTGGCGGCCGCCGCCATCGGCTCAGGCCGCGAGCTGCTCTACAACCTGTGGTACCTCCTGACGGTGTTGCTGGTGGCTTCCTATGTGTGGGCCTGGACCGGCGTCCGGTGGGTGAAGGTTGAGCGACGTGCCCGGACGGGCCGTTCCCAGGTGGGCAAAATGGTGGAGGAACGGTTCGCGGTCCGCAATCAGGGGCTGATCCCCAAGCTGTGGCTGGAGGTGCGAGATGATTCCACCCTGCCCCAGCACCATGCCAGCCGGGTGATCAGTCCCCTCGGCTCGCGAAAGATGCATACCTGGACGGTCAAAACCCGCTGCCTGCAACGTGGTCGCTTCACGCTGGGACCACTGACCCTGACCAGTGGCGACCCTTTTGGCCTGTTCAAGACATCGCGTCGCGTCAGTGATCTGGGCCAGGACACCTTCATCGTCTATCCGGCTACTGTGGACGTGCCCACCTTTGCCCCCCTCGCCGGAGCTCTCCTTGGGGGAGAAACAATGCGCCGCCGCACGCCCTATGTCACCACCAACGTCTCAGGGGTGCGCGATTATGCTCCAGGCGATAGTTTCAATCGCATCCACTGGCCGTCGACGGCCCGGACTGGCCGGCTCATCTCCAAGGAATTCGAGCTGGATCCCACGGCCGATGTCTGGATCTTTCTTGATTTGGAACGAACCGCCCAGGCAGAACTCGTCTGGGCCAGACTGGCAGCCGAGCGTGAACCGCGCTTGCCCTGGGAGCCTAGCCCCGACCTGACCCTGTTGCCATCCACCGTCGAGTATGGTGTGACCATCGTCGCCTCCCTGGCCAAACACTTTATCGTCCGTGACCGCGCTGTGGGCCTTATCGCCTACAGCCACCACCGCGAAGTCATTCCTGCCGACCGGGGCGAGCGACAGTTGACCAAAATCCTGGAGACCCTGGCCGTGATCCGCGCCGAAGGCCGTATCCCTCTGGCGGAGATCATTACTGCCGAGGGTGCGCACCTCAGGCGCAACACGACGGCTATCGTGATTACTCCGACGGATCAGAACTACTGGATCGCCGCTGCCCGCGATATAACCCGGCGGGGCATCAGGACCATCGCTGTGCTCATCGACCCTCGTACCTTCGGCCATGCGCGCAGCAACGAGGGATTGGCTACCGAATTGGCCATCAGCGGCATTCCCACCTACCTGATCCGGGAGAGCGATGACCTGGCTCAGGCACTGGCAAGGCCCCATTCCCAGGCCATCCCACTCGTGTGGAGCTCGTTTCATCCCAGGAGGCACTGACCTTATGCTCCGAGGAGAACGCATCATACTCCGCGCTATCGAGCGGGAGGACCTACCGAACTATGTGCAATGGTTCAATGACCCGGTGGTCTTGGAGTATTTCGGCGCCCATCTTCCCCTTTCCCTGGCCCAGGAGGAAGGGTGGTATGAGAATATGCTTCGGGATTCGAGCGTCTGCAACTTTGCCGTCGAGTTCGAAGGGCAGCACATTGGCGGCGGTGGCTTTAGTAGCATCGATGGCCGCCATCGGAACGCCGAAGTGGGCCTCTTTATCGGCGTGCCTGAATTATGGGACCAGGGCCTGGGGCGGGACGCGCTGGAAACGTTGATACGCTTCGGCTTCCAGCAATTGAACCTGCACCGCATCTACCTGCGGGTCTTTGTTGAGAACAAACGCGCTGTCCACATGTACGAAAAGGTGGGCTTTCGGCAGGAGGGTCGCTGGCGCCAGGCGGAATTCCGCCATGGCCGCTACCACGACACACTGTGGATGAGTATCTTGCACGACGAATGGGGTGGCTGACGCTGGTCACGAGGCGGAGAACTGTCCATGTATAGCCTGGACGACACCATCGTCGCCATTTCCACCCCCGTCGGCGAGGGCGGGATTGGTATTGTTCGGATGTCAGGGCCTCAGGCCGCGAGCTTCCTGCTTCGCCTGTTCGTGCCCGGCTCGCCATCTCCAATCTCCAATCTCCAATCTCCAATCCATACACGGACGTCCAGCATCGAACCTCGAACCCTACGCTACGGCCACATCATGGAACCGACCACGGGCGAGGTGGTGGATGAGGTTCTGGCGGCGCATATGCCTGCCCCGCACACCTACACGCGCCAAGACGTGGTCGAGATCAATGGCCACGGCGGCTTTGTAGCCCTGCAACGTATCCAGGCCCTCTGCCTGCGGCAGGGTGCTCGCCTGGCAGAGCCGGGAGAGTTCACAGCGCGGGCCTTTCTCAACGGCCGCCTCGACCTGGCTCAAGCCGAGGCCGTCCTGGATGTGGTCCGCGCCAAAACCGAGACATCTCTGCAAGCGGCTGTGGAACAACTGGCCGGTCGCCTATCGGACCAGGTGCGGTCGGTGCGAGCCACTCTGGTGGACGTGTTGGCCTACCTGGAAGCCAGCATTGACTTTGTGGAGGACGAAATCCCAACGCGGGACATCGCCCCCGACCTGGACGAGGCCAGCGCCAGGCTAAGCCACCTGCTGGCCGGCGCCGACCGGGGGATCATCTACCGCCAGGGTGTGCGGACGGCCATCATCGGTCGCCCCAATGTGGGAAAATCGAGCCTGTTGAACCGGCTGTTGCGCACCAGCCGGGCCATCGTCACCGACATCCCCGGCACTACCCGCGATACGCTAGAGGAGACGCTCAATTTGCAGGGTATACCGGTCGTGCTGGTGGACACGGCGGGCATCACGGGTGAGGCGGCGGACGCCTCCCGACGAGGGGAGGTTGTCCGAATAGAGGATCCCATTGAACGCTTGGGTATTGAGCGGAGCAGGGCAGCCTTGGACCAGGCTGATCTGGCCCTATTGGTCCTGGACGCTAGCCAGCCACTTACCGCCGCCGACAAGGATATTGCGTCTCTGGTTGGCGACAAGCCAGCCATCGTGGTCCCAAACAAGATAGACCTGCTGGAGGCGACCGAGCGGAGATCTGTTGCCCAATGCTCGGTCCTGGATACGACATGCGTTCCCATTTCGGCACTGTCCGGCGAGGGTCTGGAGGCGTTGGAGACAGCCATTGTGGAGACGGTGTTCACCGGACAGGTCACAGCCAGCGACGCGCCGCTGGTGACCAGTCCACGGCACAAGGAGGCGCTAAGCCGGGCGCTGGATCACGTGAACGCAGCCCGTGCTGGTCACCGCGATGGCCAATGGGTTGATCTGCTGGCTATTGACCTGACATCTGCTGTCAACGCTCTTGGGGCGATCACCGGGCAGACCGCGAGCGACGACCTTGTGGCAACCATTTTCAGCAATTTCTGCGTGGGAAAGTGATGCGTATGCACGTTGTGACCCAAGTGGCAAGTGGTAGAGCAAAAGCCCCTGGTGTCCAGTCGAGGGCTTTGCGCCCCCTGTTGCTGGCAGTCTGCTGCCTGCTGCTGATGAACACGTTGGGTGCCTGTGGCGGCAATCCGGCGGAAACGGCTGTCTCCAGCGTCTCTCCAGCCGTGGTCAGCCCAACGCCTGGTCAACCTGAGTACCCTCAGGCGACCAGCCCATCCTCCACCCCGGCTGTTGTCCCCACAGTGCCCACGGCAGCCTCGTCACAGTCAGGCCAGGGGGCGTCAGTCCCGACTGCGTCTGGAAGTTCCAGCCTCCACAAAACACCGCCATCGCCCACGTTCATCCCCTCCGCCACGGTGATGTGGACGAACACACCCTTGGTGCCAGGCCCC
>CBDUWJ010000011.1:0-17830 GCA_965370895.1 uncultured Anaerolineae bacterium
GCCCCGGCCTCATCACGGCCGCCAGGCCGGAACCTGGTCGTTGCTGTTGTCCCCTGTCAGCTTGATCACCTCGGAACCATCGGAGGTCATGACATAGATATCCCATTCCCCATCTCGGTCCGAATAGAAGGCGATCCGCCCGCCATCAGGCGACCATGTGGGGCCAAGGTCGGTGGCCCAGGGCACGTTGCTGACGTTGACCGCCCTGCCAGCGGCAACCGGCATGACATAGATGTCCGTGTAGCCCTCACGAGTGCTCTCGAAGGCCACCCGGCTGCCATCGGGTGACCATGCAGGGTTGGTATCATCGGCGGGGTGGGCGGTGAGTCGTATCAGATTGGAGCCGCCGCGGTCAATGGCATAGATCTCCCAATTGCCATCCCGCTTGGAGGCGAAAGCCAAGCGCGTTCCGTCGGGCGACCAAGTGGGCCACAGGTCCGAAGCATCTTCCCACCAGGTCAGCCTCCGCAGGTCCGAACCATCTGCCCGCATCACGTACAACTCCCAAAAGGCCGAATCCCGAACCGAGGCGAAAGCGATCCACTCCCCGTCGGGTGACCAGGCCGGCGAATGGTCCTTGGCCTTGTGCTGCGTCAGATTGACCGCGTCAGTGCCGTCACTGTTCATCACCCAGATATCCGGAGCGTCAGCCCCATCGGCGACAAACGCGATCTTGGAGCCATCAGACGACCAGGCAGGGGCAGAGAGGAACTCGGCCCCACCATCGCTCAGCCGGGCACGGTCACTACCACTGCTGCTCATCACATAGATAGACCAGCGCCGCTCCCCCGGCCCCCGTGACTGGTAGGCAATGGCTGGCACGGCGCGGGCGACAACCCGGGGCGGAGTGGGCGTTGATATTGGTGTTGCCGTCGGGGAGGGCAGAGGCGTATCGAGCCGATGCACATCGGTTGGCGAGACCGCCTTTGCCGATTTGGTGGTCACTACTGTCACAGGCGTCCAAGTGGCTGTTGCCAGGCGCTCGGTTGGATAGGCCAGCACAGTCGCCGTAGGGATCGGTGTGCCAGGAGGTAGCCAGGGCAACCCTCGGCCCACGAATAGGACCCCGCCCGCAGCCGCCAGCAATATCAGACTCAGTGCGATCGCACCAGCGATCCACAGCCAGGGGCGTCCAGGGACCGCCATCTCGCTATCCCGGCCTTCCGAAGTCGCTGCTGGCTCCTGCTTCGAGACGGGCGGTGTTCTCCGTCGCTCCCTGCGCACACGCAGCCTGGGTACTCGGTGACCGCCGAGGGAGCCTGCCTGATCTGCGCCCCCACCCCGCTGGGTGTCCCAGCGGGTGTGGCGCACCACCTCCTGCAGATCGATCCGCTCGCCCAGCCAGTCGCGCAGCAGCGCCACCTGAAAGCGATAGCTGAGGGCTCCCAATCGTTCCAGGATGCCCCGCGTCGTCAGGGCTTCCAGCGCTGCCGTGACCTGGCCCGTGTCTGCACGAGCCCCCGCCTTGGTCAAGACCGTGCGGACCTCCTGCGCGGTGGCTATCCCCCGCGCCCCACGCAGAGACACGAGGGCCCCCAGGGCCGCCTGCTCCTGGGGGCTTGATTCGTCCCAGGCCTGGCGAAAATCGGCCACTTCCTGACCGACGAGAGCCTCTATCACCAGGTCCACGTCACGCTGATTGACCCAGCCTGCCGGGGCGCAACGATTGAACACCTCGAAGCAGAGCAGTTGCAGGAAGTACGGCTGGCCGGAGCTAATCTCGATCAGCCGCCGGACCACGCCATAATCATAGGTTACGACTCCATCTACAGGCCACGTGATCAGGCGTGTGGCTTCTTCACTGGATAGGGGACCCAGCATGTACGTGAGGGCCCCTCCGAAAAGGCCGGGGTGTTTTCGGATCAGCGTCTCTTGCCAGTTCGCGGAAGTCGTCAGGACAAAGGCAATGCCCCTGTCCCGTTCGCGCCAAGTGGTCAGCAAGGAAATCAAAGGATCCAGAAGCCGGACTTGCTCCCCCCCCAGGCTACCGAGGTCGTCCAGCATCAGGACCAGGCACCGGTCACCTATGGCAGTACGGACGCGTGGCCAGAACTGCTCCAGAAACCGGTCAGTCTGTCCGGTCCCACTCCCGTGGGCCAGAACGCTCGACGCCGGCTCGAGGTCCTCCTGTCCCAGTTGCTGAGCCGCTTGGCCGCTGATGGCCCTGGCCAAGCGCCAGAGCAGCCAGTGTGCAATCTCACTGCCTGGTCCGTGGGCGGAGCTATCCTGGTAGGGGACCGAATAGTCCTGCGGAACGTCCAGTAGATCCACCCGCACGGGGAGGAACTCATCCGGCAGATGCGCGGGCAGTTGTCGCAGCAGAGAGGTTTTGCCCATCCGACGGGCGCCAGAGACAACAAAGACACGTTGCCCCTTGACCAGATGCTCCCGGATCGAGCTGAGCACATCCCGGCGTCCAAAGAACAAGTCAGCGCTGTCCACCGGTTGACCGGGTATGTACGGATTAGTGATGTCTGGCATAGCCTGCCCGCCGGAGTGGCTTGGACCTTGTCCCGTCTCTTTTTCTCTTGAGGGGCTCCCCCTGTGGCTAGCCCCTAACCCAGCTCTCGTAGCGCGGGGATTCCCCAGTGGTTGGACCTAAGGCCCTCTCTTTGCACAAGGCTTTCAGAGCAGGACCAACCATCACCAAGTATACCACCAAGTCGCGGTTTTGGGAAATACTGACGAGAAGGGAATTCCGTCTCGAGAGGGCTATCCCCGCCAGGCAATTTGGCGACTTGAACCAGGAGTGCTATAATTGTCGATTGTGAAGGCAAACACCAAGCAGGGGCAGCAGTGGAGTTGCTGCGCAACTCCCAGGCACTTGCACAGCAACTGCACAATGCAGGCCGCCCTCTCATCTCTTGCCTACACCATCCCGGGGGTCAGTCACTATTGCTGGTTTTGTGCCCCCATGGTGTGGGCGTTGGCCGTTGTCGTGGCCGAGGGAACCCTAACCTTGGTCCGCGCCTTGGAGTGGGTCAGGCTGCCCCGACCGCTAGTGACCGGCCCGGCCGAGCTGCCGGTCATCGCCCTGCCGGCACCCTCGCTGGTGGGAGCGGGTCGGGCCGCCCGGCACATTGATCCCAGATGCCGTGGGTATAGCGGGATCGGCCAGCGGTTCGAAGCCCACACCCACACCTTGGAGGTAGACCTCATCGGTCGCCGGAGGGCAAGACAGTGACCAAACGGCGCTTATTCGTCTTGGGCTCGACGATCGCGTGGCTGGTCGCCATGGCAGCGGTAGTAAAAACCTCCATCGATCGCCTGTCGGTCCCCCCGTGGGGAAACCCCTTGGGAGAGAATCGATCTGCGGAGATAGAAGGATCGACGCACGTGGGTCAGCAGTTTACGGCACCCTTTCCAGGTCTGCACCGCGTTCAGGTGGCATTGGACCCAGCCACGGCGCACGCTGCCCACAGAGTCACCTTTCACCTGAAAACTGGCCCATTTGCCCAGGAGGACCTGTGGACCGCGGACCTGAGCACCAGCGAGGTGCAAGACGGCATACCCCATGGTTTCGAATTCCCTCCCATGCGCAACTCCAAAGGGCGAACGATCTACTTCTATCTGGATTCGCCTGACTCCGCGCCGGGAGACGCCATCACCGCCCGCTACAGCTCCGCTGCCATCCTAGATGGTGCCAGCGCCTATCTCGACGGCCAGCCTATAGCTGGTGATCTGCAGTTCGACACGTTCTATGCTCCCAGAACGCGGGACAAGATTGATCTGCTGTTGACGCGGATGGCAGAGGGCCGTCCTTACCTGTTTGGGACCAAAGGGGTGTTTGTCAGCCTGGCTGCGCTATACATACTCACCCTGGGCGCATTCCTGTGGCATGCCGCACAAGCCGTCCTGACCGAAGACGGGCTATGACCGCAATCCGTTTTGACCAGGTGTCCAAACGATTCACTCTTCATCTGGAGCGCCCTCGCACGCTTCAGGAGCTCTTTCTGAGCATGCTCCGGCTTCAGCGGAATCGCACCAAGGAGGAGGTCTGGCCCCTGCGGGACGTGAGTTTCGGGATCCAGCCCGGAGAGACTGTTGGCATCGTGGGAGACAATGGGGCGGGCAAAAGCACACTCCTCAAGCTCATCTCTCGCATCATTGAACCCTCCGCCGGCACGATCACCGTGAACGGCAGGCTGTCCGCCCTGCTGGAACTGGGCGCAGGATTCCACCCCGACTTGACGGGCCGCGAGAACATCTATCTCAACGGCTCCATACTCGGCTTCAGCAAAGCAGAGACGGACTACATCTTTGATGACATCCTCGACTTCTCAGAGCTGGAGCGCTTTATCGACGTACCCGTTAAACACTATTCATCTGGCATGTACATGCGCCTCGGCTTCTCCATTGCCATCCACGTTCGGCCCGACATCCTGCTGGTGGACGAGGTCCTAGCCGTCGGTGACCAGGCGTTCCGCCTCCGCTGTTTGGACAAGATCAACGAGTTGAAGCGGCGGGGCATCACCATCATTCTGGTCACGCACAACCTGGAGACTGTGCGCGACTTGTGCACTCGCGCCATCTGGCTGGATAACGGGCGGATCCAGGCTGAGGGTGCCGCGAACCATGTGATCGAACAGTACGTAGGGCAGGTGCTCGCCACGGATCGACACGCCTTACAGCAAGCCGAGGCCGCGCGCCGGGGAGGTGGTACACCGGGGGATCTGGACAGGACCCAAGCTGACCTTGGTAACCAAAGACTGCACGACGATTCTTCGTGGCGTTGGGGATCGCGAGAGGCAGAGATTGTGGCTGTTCACTTTCTGGACAGCCAGGGGAACAGGCGACGATCGTTCAGGACAGGTGAAGCCTTCATCGTGCGCATCTACTTTCACCCCAAGCAGCGAATCGAACAGCCCCAGTTCGGGATTGCCCTCTACCACGCCAGCGGCTTTCACATCAATGGGCCCAATACCGTCTCCTCCGGCCTGGACATCGAGGCCATCGAAGGAGAAGGCTACATAGACTATGTGATCGACCACCTACCCCTCCTGGAAGGCACCTACCTGGCTTCCGTCTCTCTATACGACCACGATGGTGTCCATGCCTATGATTATCACCATCACGCCTACACCTTCCGCGTCCGTCCCGAAAGCACCATCCGGGAATTGTACGGGAGCTTGTACATCCCATCCTCCTGGAGGATGGGGCCAACCGGCTTCGGCCACGAATCCCAGACCACGGGCAGCAGGCCATGACATCCATTCTCCTTATCGCGCCTATGCCCATCTCTCAGCAACGGACCGGCCCAGCAATCCGCTCCTGGGAATTCGCCCGCGTCCTCAGTGCTGGACAGTCTGTCACCATACTAGTGCCCACTCCTTCCGGCGACACTCCTGCCCAGGACACCCCCACCCATCCTGATTTCACCGTTCGCGCCTGCACTCAGGATTGCACCGAGGATGAGCTCGATTCGCTCCTGGCAGCGCACCAGGTTGTCATCGTCCAAGGACCAGCCATACAGAAACACCCGCATCTAGCCCAGATTCTGGCTGCCGGGCAGCATTACCTGGTGGTGGACCTCTACGTGCCCATTGCCTTGGAGCAATTGGAGATAGACCCAACGGGGAAGATTGGCCAGTGGTTGCGGACGGAGTATGCCGCCCTGATCAGCCAACAACTCAGGCTGGGCGATTTTTTCCTCTGCGCCAGCGAGCGCCAGCGGGATTACTGGCTGGGGGCATTGGCCACCGTGGGCCGAATCAACCATGACACCTACCACGGCGGCGATTTGCGCAACCTCATAGACGTGGTGCCGTTTGGCCTGCTTGCTGATCCGCCGCAGTCTGACGGGCAGGTGCTCAAGGGTGTGCGATCCGGCATAGATCCCGACGACCGCGTCATTCTATGGGGCGGAGGTCTGTGGGAGTGGCTGGATCCCCTCACACCCATTCGGGCGATGGAGCGCGTGAAAGCGCATCACCCCGAGGCCCGTCTCGTCTTTTTCGAATCGGATGGAACCCAATCGGCCATGCTGGCCGAAGCAAAGAGGTTGGCTGCCGAGTTGGACCTGCTCCATCGCCACGTCCTCTTTGCCGACTGGCTCCCGCCGCACGAGTGGGCCGCATGCCTCCTGGAGGCTGATGTCGGACTTTCCTTCCATCCCGCTACCATCGAGACCCACTTTGCCTTCCGCACCCGTCTGCTGGACTATATATGGGCTGGGCTGCCCGTCGTCGCCGCGAAGGGCGATGTACTGAGCGACATAGTCTCAGCTCAGGGCCTGGGCTATGTGGTAGAACCTGGCAACGTGGAAGCTCTGGCGGAGGCACTGATCGCCTTGCTGGATGAATCCGATGCCCGCCCACGTCGCCGCGAAGCGTTCCGCCAGGTCGCCGAGCGGTTTCTGTGGCCAAGGGTCACTCAGCCACTTCGGCGCTATTGTCGCCAACCCTGGCACGCCGGCGACCACGACAAGGGCTTCCATGAGCACTGGCACGCAGCCCAGAAAGACCACATCCTGGCCGATGCTGCTCACGCCGAGCGCCGCCTTGCCGAATCGCAGGCCCAGGTGGAGTCGCTGCGCAACTCCCAGGCAGTGGCACAGCAACAGCACAACGATCTAACCCGGCGTTTGCAGGAGTACGAAGACCGATGGGTGACAGCCACGGCCGGCAGAGTCATGCGGTTGATCCCCGGCATCCGGCGAGCACTGCGAGGTAAGGAACTGTGACCAGTGGGCGGGTCCTCATAATCAGCCACGACGTGGTGGATGCGCGTATGGCCGGACCAGGCATCCGTTATCGCGAGCTGGCCCGCGTGCTGGCCCGGCACTTTCCAGTGACCCTGGCTGCACCTGGCGCTGGTCATTTGCCATTCGACGTGTGGTCTTACCAACGCGACCGCTGGGATTCCCTGGCCGCCATCGCCAATCGAGCCGATGTCATCGTGGCTTGTGGCGACACCCTGGCCGACTTTCCGGAATTGGCCGAGCTGGGCACACCATTGGTCATGGATGGCTACGACCCGCACACCCTGGAGGCACTCGCCTTGTGGTCTGGAGAAGCCTTCCAGGTGCAGGCTGAACGCCATCGCGCGCGCCTGGGCATCGTGCGACGTCAATGCCAGGCAGGTGACTTTTTCATCTGCGCCAGCGAGCGTCAGCGTGACTGGTGGCTGGGGTTCCTGGAACAGCAGGGGCGGATAAATCCCCACACCTACGCCCACGATCCCAGCCTGCGCCGGCTGATTGACGTCGTGCCCTACGGCCTACGCGCAGAACCGCCCCAGCCTGGGCAGCCCGCACTGCGCGGCGAATGGCCTGGCCTGGGACCCGACGATCCCATCGTCCTCTGGGGCGGCGGGCTGTGGGAATGGCTCGATCCCCTGACCGCGCTACGCGCCGTGCGCCGCCTGGCCGATGGGGAACAACCATCCATCCGCCTCGTCTTCCCAGGTACGCGCCACCCCAGCCCCGATGTGCCTGACATGCCAATGCGCAAGCGGGCGATGGCCCTGGCCGACGAACTGGAACTCACTGACCGCCACGCTTTTTTCGGTGACTGGGTGCCTCACCGAGACTGGCCCTCCGTGCTTCTGGAATCCAATGTGGGTCTTTCCCTCCACTCCGACACTGTGGAGGCCCGTCTGGCTTACCGCAGTCGGGTGCTGGACTATGTCTGGGCCGGCCTGCCGATGGTCGTCACGCGGGGCGATGCGATCAGTCAAGTCGTACAGAGCCATGAGCTAGGCGCCGTTGTTGACTATGAGGATGATGTTGCCGTGGCGCATGCCATCATGACGCTGCTGGAGCGGCCCCGCTCCGCCTGGCGAGACCAATTTTCTCGCGCCCAAGCCAAAATGACGTGGGAGAGCGCCGCGGAGCCGCTGATCGAGTTCTGCCGCGGACCTCATCGTGCTGCGGATCGACTGCCTAGCACCCAGGGTCCAAGAGGCGAGTCGGGGCATGAGACAAGCCAGCCCATTCTTGACCTGGAGGAACTCTGTCAACAGGTTGGTTCGCTGAGTTGGTATCACACGATAGATCTGGGAAACGGGATTGTCACACCAGGGGCCTACGATCATCGCCAGTATCTCCATCACTATGGCATACCGGAGGATCTGTCAGGAAAAACGGCCCTCGACGTCGGCGCGGCCAGCGGGTTTTTCTCCTTTGAAATGGAGCGGCGTGGCGCCAGGGTGACTGCCATTGATCTGCCCGCCTGGCTCGATCACGACTTCGGTCCCAACTATACGCCCGACCTAGCGCCCCAAGAAGGACCCAATACTCTGCGCGAGCCGATTCTTCTGGCAAAACGAGCCCTGGGCTCACGGATCGACAAGCTCGAAATGACAGTCTACGACATCTCGCCTGAGACCGTTGGTTTGTATGATCTTGTGTTCTGTGGCAGCCTGCTGCTCCACCTGACCGACCCGATCACCGCCCTTTGCAGGCTACAGAGCGTGACCCGCGAGCAGGCGATCATCGCCACCGCCATCCACCCAGATGCCAGCGTGGAGGCACGGCCGGCAGATGGAGTCGGATCCACCTCCCAGGCGGTGGATGGGCCCCTGGCTCTGTTCGACGGCCATCACCGAGGAGACGTGTGGTGGATGCCCAATCGTCCCTGCTTTGAGGCCTGGATCTCAAGTGCCGGATTCGCTGGCTGGGAGTGGGTGTCCGAGTTCCGGCTGGACTATCGTGATGGCCGGCCAGGTCCCTACCATGGGGTGATCCGGGCCTGGAACGAGCCGCAAGAGCACCGTTTGCCGGTGGCAAAAGAGCCGTCGCGCTCGGGCGTGGGAGCACAGGCCCCTTCAGATGGGGTGAATCAAGCTCTGGCCGCACGCGATGCGGAGATCGCCCGGTTGCAGGAGCTGGTAGCCGGTTATGAACAAGGGCGTTTCATGCGGTTGATGCGCCAGTTGGACCTGTGGCGCACGAAGGTGGGCTTGTGATGAGCACCCCTAGAGCATCGGTCATCGTGCTGGCCTGGAACGGTATCGAGTACCTGGAAGACTGCCTCGATGCAGTGCTGGCCCAGGACTGTGCCAATTTCGAGACCATCGTCGTGGACAACGGCTCCACAGACGGTTCGCCGGACTTGGTGGCCGAGCGGTTCCCTCAGGTGCACTTGATCCGCAACGAGCGCAATCTGGGCTTTGCATCCGGTAACAACGTGGGCCTGAGGGCTGCCGCCGGCGACCTGCTGGTGCTCCTCAACCAGGACACGCACGTCCACCCCGGCTGGCTGGCAGCTCTGGCCGGTGTTTTCGATGATCCGGCCCTCGGCATTGCCGGCTGCAAACTCCTCTTCCCCGACGGCACAATCCAGCACGCGGGCGCCTACCTGTACGGTCCCCGGGGCGAATCGAAGCACGTTGGCTGCCATTCCCCGGATGAGGGGCAGTTCGATCACTTGGCTGACGCTGACTTTGTTACTGGCGCTGCGCTGGCCATCAGCCGGACTGCGCTGGACAAGTGCGGTCCACTGGATGAGGGCTTTTCGCCGGCCTACTACGAGGATGTGGACTGGTGCTACCGGGTGCGGGCGGCTGGATTCCGCGTCGTTTACCAGCCCCAGGCCGTTGCCACCCACTACGAATCCACCGCCATGGACCCACTCAGTCACGAGCGCAGATTTGCCGTGAACCAGGGGCGCCTCCGCCTCCTGTTCAAGCACTGGTCCCTCGAACGGTTGGTGAACGAGTTTGGTCCGGCTGAGTTGGACTGGCTGGCCGATATGGATCGTAGTGAGGAGTTGATGGCGGCCCGCCGGGCGTACCTCAACACCATTTTGACCCTGTCCAGCATCCTGGCCTTCCGGGGGGCTTGCACCGGCGAAGCCGAAGCCCTCGTTGGCCTGCTAACCGACTTGCGGGCAGCCACGGCCGACGGGCTTGTCTCCCGGCCAGCGGCAGAGGGCGACGATCCCTCACCCACGGATGGTGTTCTCGCCACAGCAGATCGCGAGCGCGCGGACCTGCTACGGGCACTCAAGGAGAACCAGTTGCTACGCGAATATCGCTTCGCTTCTGAAGTTCCGTTGCTGGGACACCTGATTGTGGTCGTTCGCGAGCTTTGGAACAGCGTCGCCGCCAAGTGGTATGTGCGCCCCCTTTATCAGCAACAGAGCGTTTTTAACGCCCAGGTCGTCAGCTACCTGCATAGCCTGGAGCACCGCTCACAGGGAGAGCCACGCGATGTGGCCGAGAACATTCGCGAGCTCACTGCCTTGGCTGAGCGTCTGGCCGAACTGACGAGACAGACCAAAGACCTGGCACTACATCACCGCGAGGAATCAACGAAGCAAGAAGCGACTGGAAACCCTGCGCCAGACCAGGGCCAAGGAGAAGCATCTTGTTGACATTGGACTCAACTTTGAGAGATCTGCTCCAGCACATACCCTCTTATCAACCCAGTTCCGCCGGCGATTTCTACAAGCCAGGCTGGTGGGTCAGACTCTCACAAGATGAGCAACAGACATACATCCATGATCTTGGATTGGGAGGTATAGACTTTCAGGGTAAGTCATTCATGGACGTGGGCTGTGCTGAAGGATACGCCTGCTTCTACGCAGAGATCGCTCGGCTCAAACACTTGGTGGCAGCCTACGAGCAGGACCGGTTCATTCAGGCGGTGCGTACCTTGCACAATCTCTGGCACAAGGTCAGACGCTAGGATCGAACATGCGTGTCTTGCATGTCACTCACCAGTATCCGCCAGCCATTGGCGGTTCGGAGAAGTACATTGCCGATCTGTCGGAGGAACTGGTACGGCGAGGCCACCAGGTGGACGTGTTCACCAGCCGCTCGCTCGACTATCACACCTGGCGCAACGAGCTGGGCCCTTTTGAGGTCCAGAATGGAGTCAACGTCTATCGCTTTCGCAGCGTGCAGCGCCGCGAGTTCCACTGGCGAATGCTCCACTATGCCGCGCGGAGGTATTGGCGGACCCGGGCGCGGCGACACGGATTCCTGATGTTTTTGGGCGGCGGGCCTCTTTGCCCCGGCATGTTCCGGCAGATACTGACCCAGGCAGCCTGCTACGACCTGATCCACCTCAACTGCCTGGTCTATGCGCACGTGGCCTACGGCTACGTTGCAGCCCAGATGCGAGGGGTGCCGGTGGTGCTCACGCCTCACGCCCACATGGAGCAGGAAGTGACTCACGGCATCGGATACCAGCGTACCGTACTGCAGGGCAGTGATCATGTGCTGGCCGATACACCAGCCGAACGAGCCTTCTTGATGGAAGGAGGAGTCAACGGGGGACGCATTACCCTCGGCGGTACCGGGGTAAGGCCAGAGGACTATCCCTTTCAGAACCAAACCGAGGCCAGGAAGCAACTGGACCTTCCGCCAGACGCCTTTGTGCTGCTCTTTCTGGGGCGCAAGGCGGAGTACAAGGGCTTTGACCTGACACTGAAAGCATACAAAGCCCTTCGTCCCGACCATCCTCGCTTATGGCTGATGGCCGTGGGGCCAGACACCGAGTTCTCCAGGTCTCTGCTAGCCCACCATCAGCAACCGCCCGGGTTTCTGAACCTGGGCGCCGTGTCGACGGAGACCAAGCTAACCGCGCTCAACGCCTGCGACTGCCTGGTCCTGCCGTCCGGCGGCGAAGCCTTCGGGATTGTCTTTCTGGAAGCCTGGATCACGGGCAAACCGGTGATCGGCGCCCGTACGCCAGCCGTCTCGACCATCATTGATCATGGTCAAGATGGTTTCTTGACAGCTCCTGGCAACGCTAACGACCTCGTAGCCCACTTGGCCTGCCTGCTAGAAAACCCGTCCCTGGCCCGCCAGATGGGTAGGCTCGGTCGGACCAAGGTCCTGAAGCGCTACACGGTTCCTCGCATCACCGATGCTATCGAGGGAACCTATCTGCGGGTGCTGCGCAGGCGCAGGCGGGAAATGCAAAGGACGAAAGTGTGAGAGTTAGCCTCGTTGCACCAGACCTGGCCACCGAAACGGTCAGGCGCCATGTGATCGCGCAAGCACGCTTATTCCGGCGGCGCGGCGATGAGGTGCATCTATCCTTATCCGCCCCACCCAGCACCCTGCCTGACGACCTCGCCGACCTGGAGATCGCCGCAGAAGAGCTGTTGCCCCCAGTGGCATTATACATCTACCACTACTCAGGCGACTATGCTCTGCTCGCAGGCCTCCGGCAGCGTGACGAAGGGACGGTTCTGGTTCACGACCACGGTGGAGCTCCCCAAGAGTGGCTGCCAGCTCACTTTGCAGACCTGTGCCTGGTGGATGACAGCGAACGCCGCGACGAACTGGTGGACGAGTGCGGCCTTTCGCCCGAGAGGGTCTTTGTGATGCCACGGCCCGACCAGGAAGCCGCCTACGAGGCCGCCTTGACTGAGCTAGTGGACCGGGCACTGACCGCTGATGCCGCCCGAGTGCGGCGTTTGCCGTGGGAGGTTGGGCGAGTGGAAGGCAGGCCATCACTTCCCCGGTCTGAAGAACGTGCGGTTTCCCCTGAGCGGTCGGTCAATCTGGCTGGAGGCCAGACCGCCCTGAAAGGCAAACTGAACCTGGCCCAGAGCCAGGCCGACGTGATGCTGCATGATTACGAGGTCCGGTCCCAGATACCCCTGCTGGGACCCTTGATCGCCTGGACGCGCCGCAACCTCACATCCCATCTGCGCGAGCCCTACGTGGACCCGACACTGGAACGGCAAGTTGCTTTCAACCAAACGGTCGTGGCATGGATGGAGCAGATCCAGGCCCGGTTGGAAGCGCTGGAGGCGCAGGTGCAGCTTTCGCAGGGCCGGACTTCCGCCGTGGCGGACGACGAGGCGCAAGAAGCGGAGCGTCAACAAACTGGGTCCAACAGGCAGGTGAGCGATGCCGGCTGACAGGCTCCGACAAGCCAACACCTCCCCTGGGAGGGGCGGGGTTCAAACAGATGCCCTGCACAAGAACTTGAACGAGTTGGCTGTCCAGTTGCGCCAACTGAAACGAGAAGTGCGGCGGCACGGAATAGGAGTGGGCGCTGACGCCTCCCGAGTGCGGCATTTGCCGTGGGAGGTTGTCCGAATGACAGCATCCCATCCCCGGCGACCTGCACCCCTCCAGCAGGTACTGGACAGCAGTTGGATCAATCCTCACCAACCCATCGCCTGGCCCCACCGGCCGCAGGGACTGTGGCCCCAGACAGTGGCTCTGCTGCAAAAGATCTCACGCCGGCTACTACGCTGGTACATCGATCCCCTCGTGGAGGAGCAAAACACCTTCAACGCCGCCGTGGCCCAGAGCCTGGAGGCATTCTACCAGCAGATCGTCGCGCTGCGCCTGCAGTTGGAATTGACCGACCAAGGCGCACCCGAGCAAACGGAAAGGGACATCATCGCTACGGCCCCCCTCCCTGCTGAACCAGACCTACCTCTGCAGCAGCGGCTGCGCTTGGCCTTTTTTACCCCGCTCTCCCCTTTGAAGACGGCGATTGCCGATCACAGCGAGGGGCTGTTGTCGCCTATGGGCGACTATGCCGACATTGATCTTTACATCGACGATGGTTACCAACCGAGCAACCCGAATATCCTGGAGAGGTTTGCCATCTACAACCATCGTGAGTTCCCTGACAAGGTCCACAATTATGATGCCGTACTGTACGCGATGGGTGACAACGCTGACTTTCACAGTTATGTCTATGACATGCTTCAGCGCTTTCCTGGTATCGTGACCCTGCACGACAGTACGCTCCATCGGTTTGTGATAGGTCACACGCTGTACCACGGCGACACTGATGGCTATCTCGAGGAGATGGAATACGCCTACGGCATCGGCAACCTGCGCACAGCGGAGCAGGTCCTGTCCGGCTACGGGGAATCGCTCATCACCCGCTATCCACTCATCGAGCGGGTGGTAGACCTGGCACAAGGGATCATCGTACACAACGACTATGCCCGCCAGCAAGTCCTGAGACAGCGTCCGGGCGCCCGAGTGACTCGCATCGGCCAGCACTTTTTCCTGCCGCCAGGGTTTCCTAGCGACGTAGATCGAAGAGCGCTGCGTGCTGAGATGGGCTTGACGGGCCGCTTTCTCGTGGCCTCTTTTGGCATCTTTGTGCCCGACAAACGGTTGGATTCGTGCCTCGACGCCTTTGCGCGGTTTGTTGTGAAGAATCCCCAGGCCACCTACCTATTTGCGGGCAACTACATGGACTATGACCTACCGGGAAAAGTGCAGAGCCTGGGACTGGATGAACACGTCATCGTGACCGGCTGGCTGGATCCTATCCGATTCACTGAGCTGATGTTCATCGCCGATGTAGGCATCCATTTGCGCTACCCCCACATCGGCGGGACGCCCTTTTCGCCGATCCGTTTGCTGGGGTTGGGCGTCCCGACCATCGTTTCCGACATCGAGCCACTAGCGGAGTTCCCGGAAGGCTGTTGCATCAAGGTGCCACCTGACGAGTGGGAAGAAGAAACGCTTCGTGCCTGCCTCCAATTCCTGGCCGATCAACCAGTTTTTCGCCACAAACTTGGCGAAAATGGACGCCGTTTCATGGAGACCTATCACAACGCCCAGAAGATCGCAAGGCAATACCTGGCCTTTATCGAACAGACCGTGATGACGGAGGACGAGTCGTGACTGATTCAGCCGGCAACGCTGTCCTCGAGATCCGCGACCCGGAAATCGACGCCAAAGCCGTACTGCGGCAACTGACTGCCAGCATGGAGCAGCGTCGGGCGGCGGGTGCCTACGGGCCAGACCCGGCTTCGCTGGGGCCAAAGCGCCTGCACATGGGGCCCCCGCCAGGTGGCGTGCCACTGGATACCTACCTTCAGTTCCGCGCTCAGCACCAAGCGCTGGCCGAGATGGCCAGTTGGGCCGATCTGCAGGAACTGACCTTTGCTTCGCGGGTGCCATTGTTGGGACATCTCGTCGCCAGTGTGCGGAAGGCCTGGAGCTGGATGGCGAGTCGGTGGATCGAGCAGCACCTAATGGTCCAGCAGAGCGCCTTCAACGAGGCAACGGTGCACCTCAGTAGCGAACTGGTGCGCTGGCAGAACGCCAGTCTGGGTCGCGTGAGCCGGCTGGAAGAGAAGGCACGCGACCTGGAAGCACGGCTGTCCGAGCTAGAAGAAGGCGCACGCCTGTCCCAGCCAGAGCAGGAGGATGATCGGTGAGGGTCCATCAACTGGGACACGGTCTCATCCCCGGCGATGCCATCAGCAATCATATGCTGGAAATCAACCGGCGGCTGCGCTCCTGGGGACTGGCAACCCGCCTCTTTGCCAGGCATGTCAGCCCCGAATACAAAGACATAGCCCTAACGGACGATCACTTCCCTCTAGCCTTGGATCAAGCCGACGATTTGCTCATCTACCACTATTCCATCTACGATCCCAACTATCGCTTCTTCCAGATGACCCGCGGGCGCAAGATCCTAGTCTATCATAACATCACCCCACCTCACTTCTTCCGAGGCTGGGACCAGACCCTGGAGGCGCTCTGCCACGCCGGACGTTGGATACTGACCGAGTTGCAGGACTGCGACTTGGCCCTGGGCGACTCGGATTTCAATCGGCGAGAACTGGTGCAGGCCGGCTTCGCTGAGGAAAAGACCGGCGTGCTGCCCATCTTCCTGGCTCGGGGGCACTTGAATTCCATGCCTGCCGATCGTGGCCTCATGGCACGGCTGCAGGGAAAGCCAGTGGATGTAGCGGCCTGTCAACCCCAAGAGAAAGGGATCAACTCCCAGACAATCCGCGCCGGCTCCCCGAGTCAGCGGCAACAGCACACCGTGAATTTTCTCACCGTGGGCCGGGTGGTGCCCAACAAGGCGATTGACGACGTGATCCGCATATTTTCCGTCTACCACCGAGCCATCAACCCACTATCGCGCCTCTACATCGTAGGCTCACGCTATCTACCAGCCTACAATGCCGCTTTGGACACCCTGGTAGGTGACCTGGCCCTCGATGATGCCATTATCTTCACCGGTCGTGTCTCTGACGCCGAGCTAGAGACCTACTTCCAAGTGGCTGACCTGTATCTCCATGCCAGTCACCACGAGGGCTTTTGTGTGCCGCTCCTGGAGAGCATGTACTTTGGCGTGCCCATCCTGGCCCGCAAGGCGACAGCGGTGCCTGAAACGTTGGGTGATGCCGGCGTGCTCTTTACCCGGTTGGGCTACGAGGATGTCGCCGAAATGGCGCATTTCTTGGTCTCGGACGATGGACTGCGCCAGCAAGTCATTCGCACCCAGAACGAACGCCTGCAGGAATTGGGCCCCGAGCAGGCCGAAGCGGCATTACGAGACGCATTGACACGTGTCGGGCTGCCGGCCGGCCCTGACAGGAGCAAAGCAACTGGAGCGAACCCATGAGTGACAGCGCCCCCACCACCGGTCTTCACATCGAAGGAGATGACATCGACGCAGAAGCGATCATGCAGGAGATCCGCGCCCGTCTCCGTGACCGTCGCGCCCAGGCCAAGGCCAGGGGACTCGACTTTGAGGCCTACGCTGACGGGCTGTACCCCCTGCCGCCGGATGCCATCCTGAGCCGGGATCTGCACGAAGCGGTTCGCTACGTCGGGCTGGGCTACGACAAGGTGAACGTGGAGATGGCCCTGACAGAGACCCGGCTACCGCTGGCAAGTGGGCTGGGACACCGGCTCCGGTCCGCTCTGCACGAACTGGTGCTCTACTACGTCAATCGTTTGGCCGCACGGCAGACGCACTTTAACGAACAGACAGCCCGTGCCCTGACCGCCCTGCTCCGGGATCTGGAGGCCGAAGTGCGCGACCTGCGCGCCCGCATCGCCGAACTGGAGGCGAAGCAGGACTGATGGCGAATCAAGTTCGCCTGGGGATCGTGGTGCCCCGCTATGGCCCAGAGGTCCTGGGTGGCGCTGAGACCTTTGCCCGCCACTTTGCGGAGCACCTGCCGCCAGACGAATTCGACGTCACCGTGCTGACCACGTGCGCCCTCGACCTGCTCACCTGGCGGAACGAACACCCGCCTGGCGAGACGCGTGTGGGCGGTCTGCGCATCCTTCGCTTCCCGGTGGATCACCGCCGCCGCGATGTCCGTCTCTTTCAACGACTGACCGATCGCGTGAATCGAGGCGAGCCTACCACCGTCGAAGATCAGGTTGCCTGGCTGGAGCACAGCGCCCACAGCCCCGAGCTTTACACCTACCTGGCGCGCCATGGCGCCGACCATGATCTATTCATCTTTCTACCCTATCTCTTTGGCACCACCCTCTACGGCTCAGCGGTGTGGCCGGAAAAGAGCGTGGTCTGGCCCTGCCTACACGATGAGCCGTACGCCTACTTTGCTGATGTCCGTTTAATGCTGCAAAATGTGCGGGGGCTGATGTTCACCAGCGCCCCCGAGCAAGCCCTGGCCGAGGCCAAGCTGGGCGTGCGCCACCCGGCAGCACGGCTGGTGGGTTTTGGCCTGGATGACTTTGCCGCCGACGGGGGCGACTGGGTCGGACGCTTTCGCCGCAAGTTCGGAGTATCCGAACCGTTCGTTCTGTATGCTGGGCGACTGGACCCGCTGAAGAACGTCCTGCAACTTGTTTCCCATTTTCTAGCCTATTGCCAGGCCCGGCCCGACCGGGATTTGAAGCTGGTCTTGGCCGGCACCGGCTCCCTCCCCCTGCCCCAGCACCCCAGCCTGGTTCCTGTCGGCCATCTGACCCCGGATGACTTGCACGACGCCTGCTCCGCTGCGACCCTTCTATGCCAGCCGTCGTTGGTGGAGAGCTTTTCCATCGTACTGATGGAGGCCTGGCTGGCTGGCACACCGGTGCTGGTTCACGGCCACTGCCCGGTGACCCGCCATCACGTCCTGCGGAGCAACGGCGGGCTATACTTCACCTCTGCCGCCGAGTTCGCCGGGGC
>CBDUWJ010000012.1:0-17652 GCA_965370895.1 uncultured Anaerolineae bacterium
CCTGCTTTTTCAGGTTATTTTCCATGCCCAGTTGGCGGCCGAAGCCATGGGAGTGCCGCGTGACAGTCTCCGCGTCGTGAACGCCGACACAGCCCTCACGCCCGATAGCGGCATCCAGGGAGCTTCCCGCAGTACCTACTGGGTGGGGGGGGCGGTCGCCCAGGCCGCCGAGGTGCTAAGAACGCAGATTCTGGGTGTCGCTGCCGAGATGCTGGACCATCACCCCGACGTCCTTTCCATCGGCGCCAACGGCGTGGCCGCACCCGGCGGTGCCACGCTGTCCCTCGCCCGGATCGCCACTGAAATGGAGCGCATCGGCCAACCTCGCCGGGTGAAGGGCATCTTTGCGCCGCGGCTCGGATCGCACTTTGCAGATGATGCGCGTCCGAAATACTTGCCCTTCTTTGTCACCGGTGCGCATCTGGCCGAGGTCGACGTCAACCTGGAGACAGGCCAGGTCCGTGTGACCCGTATCGTGGCTGTCCACGATGTGGGACGGGCTGTCAATCCCCAGGGGGCGCAGGGACAGGTGCAAGGGGCGGTCCTGATGAGCCTCGGAGCGGCGTTGTTGGAGGAGTACCTGCCCGGCGTCAGCACTGGCTTCAGCGACTATTACCTGCCCACCATCCGCTCGGCACCTGAGATCGACGTGATCTTGGTGGAGGTGCCCAGCCATTGGGGACCGCTGGGGGCCAAAGGATTGGGCGAAGGGGCTACGCTGCCTACGACACCGGCCATCCTCAACGGCATCCACCGCGCTACCGGCGCCCGCGTCCGTGAACTGCCGGCCACGCCGGAACGGGTGCTGGCCGCGATTCGGCAGGAAGCAGTGAAAGTGCAGGAGTGAGGGGATAGGGAAGCAGATCTGAGTGCCGTCTGTCGGCAAGGTCTCCTGGCCGGCTGCCGCAAGTAGGCGAGGTCCCAAGATGAACAGCCCCTCGTGCTTCTTGCCTTCTTCCGCTCCGCATCCCGGCGCTCCTGCTGCTTTCCCCTTGTCCTGTCAAGGCCGTATTGCCCGTCTCTCATCCGCCGGAAGATTCCCCAAGGACGCGTGTTGACTCATCTGCCTGTTGGCAGCCTGTTCGACCACCGCTGTTGGCAGTCCAGGCAGAGGCAGCCTCTTCTGCTGTGGGTGTTGATCTTCCCCACTGTACTGCAGGTCGGACAGGGTACGGTGTGGAGGCGTTCCACCGATGTTGGCCGCTCCTGCCACCAAATACGCCGATCCCACACCGGGAACTATCCCGGGACAGAGGGATCGGCGTTCGAGCGCTCGCTTTCTTGTGGCTGGGTCTACATGACCCTTTGTTCCACCATAGGGTGAGCTGGGGGGCAACCCAACTGGATGTTCACCAGCGTTCATTCATTCTGCAATCGTTCCGCCTCGGCAAAACCGGCCGCAAGCGCTTTGCGATTGATCTCCCCCGTACCGGCCGGCACCCGTTCGCCGACAGCCTTTTCCAGCGCCTGGCGGCTGACCACACCGGTCAGCCCGCTGACAAGCCCCAAGGCGACGATACTGGCCGTGATGCGGCGCCCCGTCGCTTCCTCGGCGATCTGGGAGATGGGCACGGCGACGGCCCGGTGGCTCGGCACCCGGCTGACGTTGGTCGAGTCCACGACGATGAGGCCCTCTTCCTTCACCTGCTCGTAGAACTTGTCACACGCCTCCTGGCTCATGCACAGCAACAGATCGGCGGCCATCACCTTCGGATAGTCAACATCGCCCTTGGCGATGATCACCTCTGAACGGCTGGCGCCCCCACGGGCTTCGGGACCGTAGCTTTGGGTTTGCACGGCATTCAACCCATCGTAGACCGCGGCCGCCTCGGCCAGGATCACACCCGCCAGGATCATGCCCTGTCCGCCCTCACCTGCCAGGCGGACTTCGTAGCGGTCCTCCAGTTCGCGTCGCGCTGCTTTTCGTTTTTCGTCCATGATCGAATCCCTAGATCCAACCCCGGCGCACCTTGCGCTTGCGGGGCGGCGGCGAGCCGTGAGCGCGCTCGATAATCTGGTCGTAGAGCTCTGTGAATTCAGGTTTGTCTTCGTCGTGGCACACACCCCGCACGATTTTGTCGTCGGGTAGCTCGTTGCCCAGCTTTCTAGCTGCCTGGACGGTGATGCTGGTTTCCTTGAGCACACGCATCATCTTGATGGGGGATTTCATGTCGTTGGCTCGCCCAAACGTGGTGTGGCAGTAGCTCACCGCCTCGACGACGGCAAAGCCCCGCTTGCGCATAGCCTTTTCGATCAGCTTGTCCATTTGTGCCACGTGAAAGACCGTGCCACGGGCCACGAAAGGCGCGCCAGCGGCGATGGCCAGGTCGCAGATGGGAAAAGGTTGCTCGATGTGCTGATAGGGCGCGGTGGCCGTGTAGCTGCCGAGGGGCGTGGTCGGTGACGATTGGCCACCAGTCATGCCATAGATGTTGTTATTGACCACGATGGCCGTCAGATCGATGTTGCGCCGGGCGGCGTGGATGAAATGGTTGCCGCCGATGGCCAGGGCATCGCCATCGCCCATGACGACGATGATCTCCATCTCTGGCCTGGCCAGTTTCAAGCCGGTGGCGAAGGCCAGCGCCCGGCCATGGGTGGTGTGCATGGTGTTAAAGTCCATGTAGACCGACATCCGTCCCGTGCAGCCGATGCCCGAGACGATGGCCACGTCGTCCTGCTCCAACTCCAGCTTTTGCACCGAGCGCATGATACTGCCCATGACGATGCCGATGCCGCACCCGGCGCACCAGACGTGCGGGAATTTCTTGTGGTGGCGCAGAAACTCGTACGTTCCTTGATCGTGTCGCTTCATTTTTGCCTGTGCCTCGCTGCTAGACCGCAGATCGACGTGGTGGGGCCTGGGGATGAGGCGCGCGGATGGCGTCCAGGATCTGGTCCGGCGTAACGATCTGCCCGTCCGCGCGGCCCACGCGGACGACCTGCCTGCGGCCCACGATCCGTTCTACCTCCAGAGCAATCTGCCCCAGGTTCATCTCGGCCACGATGAGACGATGTGCCTTCTCCGCTGCCCGCTCGATGACTGTTTCCGGAAAAGGCCACAGAGTCTTGAGTCGCAGCAGCCCAACCTTGCGCCCATAACGGGCGCGGGCCATCTTGATCGCCTGGCGCGCCGAACGCGCCGTCGAGCCGTAGGCCACGACTACGGAGCGGGCGTCCTCGAGGCCATCCGCTTCCCACATGGCGATCTCATCCATGTTTCGGTCGATCTTGCGAAAGACCCGATCGACCCACTGCTGGATCTCGTCCGCGCGGTTGGTGGGAAAGCCCCGGGCATCGTGCAGCAGGCCTGTGACGTGATAGCGATAACCCTCGCCAAAAGGAGCAAGCGGAGGAACGTCCGATGGTGTGCTGCCGAACGGCTCGTACCATTCCGGCGGCACGGTAGGCATTTCGCGGTTCATAATAGGCACCAATGGTTCAGAAGAGCTCGCTATGAGATCTGGATCCGGAAGTTCCACCTTTTCGCGCATGTGGCCCACCACCTCGTCCATGAGGACAAAGACCGGGGTGCGGTACCTTTCGGCAAAGTTGAAGGCGGTCACCGTCAGATCAAAGACTTCCCGTACCGAGGCGGGCGCCAGGGCAATGATGGGGTGGTCGCCATGGGTACCCCAGCGAGCCTGCATCACGTCGCCCTGGGAGGGGCTGGTGGGCAGCCCGGTGCTGGGACCGGCACGCATCACATTGATGATGACGCACGGGATCTCAGCCACGATTGCGTACCCGATGTTCTCCTGCATTAGCGAGAAGCCAGGACCGCTGGTGGCCGTCAGCGCTTTGAGCCCACCCACCGAAGCACCGATCACAGCCGCGATGCTGGCGATTTCATCTTCCATCTGGATGAACTTGCCGCCCACCTTGGGCAGCTCGCGGGACAAGATCTCAGCGATTTCCGATGAAGGTGTGATGGGGTAGCCAGCAAAGAAGCGGCAGCCAGCCGCCACCGCGCCCAGCGCGCAGGCGCGGTTGCCCTGGATCAGTTGTGCGGTCACAGGTCACCTCCGGCGGGCAGCGCGCCTTGCTCGGCCAGATCTGTCAGCTCTGCCAACTCAGCCACTTCCTCTGGATCGAGCCGCCGCACGGAGATGGCCATGTCCGGACAATGGGTATCGCACCAGTGACATGCCGTGCACTTGTCGCCATGCACGACGATGGGCCTGCCCTGACCGTTGGCCTCAAAAACACCCTGGGGACAGAACTCGATGCAAATGCCGCACCCTTTGCACCAGGTGCCAAAGATGGTCACGTGGCCTCGGGGGCGTGGGGCACGCGCTCTGTCTGGTTCAGAAACCTGAATAGCGGACGGATCCGCCGTTTCCTCCGCAGTCATAGTCGGAACCTCCCAACTCTCAAAGGGACACCGAAGCGCCCCGTGTTCTCGCCCTATTGTACCACCAGTCAGGGCGGTGTCAAGATTGGGAGCAGCGCGAGCGCGGCTGGTGCAGAGTCTGAGCTGACGCAGTGATCCTTCGCTCCTGCGGCCGCGTTCAGCCTACAAGAGCTTGGCCGATCGGACCATGTGTTTTGCGGTGGTGGTAGCGACGCGACTCATGAATGGAAACCCGGATCGGTTGCGTACTGTTCCACCGTCACTGACACGGCCCGTGGGCCAGTGGTCGCGGCCACTGAGACTCATCCCGCAGTCGCGGACCTGTGGACGTGGCCTCGCCGTGGCGATCGACCGCCTCGCTCCCGAGCTGGATGCCTGCCTCCGGAAACGCCAGCTAGCCGTCGGGACACAACATCATCGGGAGACTTGCTTTCGCTGCGCCCCGAAGGACCAAACCTTTCACTCGGCAGCCTGGGGGTCCTGTGTGTCCGTGACTCAAGTATCGGTAGAACAACCAACGGGCACGACCGCGCCCAACGGCACGGAGCTTGGGAGTTGCACCCCTTGCCTGCTATGTGGTATAATATACATATGTAAGAGAAAAATCCAAATATAATGAAAGCTGTAGAGAGTACATCCAACACTGGACCTGCAATGGGGAGAAATTGTGACTGACCTCAAGTTCGACGTTGTCATCGTCGGTGCCGGGATCGTGGGGCTGGCCACGGCCATGGAAATGGCCAAGCGCCGCCCGGACCTGAGTCTGGGAGTCCTCGAGAAGGAAAGAGAGGTGGCTGCCCATCAGACCGGGAACAACAGCGGTGTGATCCATGCTGGCCTGTACTACAAACCGGGCAGCCTCAAGGCCAAGATGGCGGTCGAGGGTGCGCGGTCTATGGTCGGTTTCTGCCAGGAGCATGACCTACCATATGAGCTGTGCGGCAAAGTGGTTGTCGCGGTGAGGGAGGAGGAGTTGCCGCGCCTGGAAGAGCTCAACCGCCGGGGCACGGCCAACGGTGTGCCCGGCCTGACTGAGATCACTGGCGAACAGATAGAAGAGTATGAGCCTCACACCGCTGGCATCGCTGGCTTGTGGTCGCCCCAAACCGGCATCGTGGACTATAAGGCCGTAACCCGCAAATATGCTGAAATCGTTGAACAGGGCGGCGGGCAAGTGTGCCTGAACACCGAGGTGATCGGTATCGAGCAGCGGACCGGCGAGCTGGTTGTGCAGACCACCCGCGGCGACGTTCTCGCCGGCGCGCTCATCAACTGCGGTGGCTTGCAGAGCGCCCTGATCGCCAAAATGATGGGCAGCACCCATGGTCTGCGCATTGTCCCTTTCCGTGGCGAATACTATGAACTGACACCGGAAAGTCAGAGGTTGGTGCGCGGCCTCATCTACCCGGTGCCTGATCCCCGTTTCCCCTTCCTGGGTGTGCATTTCACCAAAAAGATCGACGGCTCCGTGGAAGCCGGTCCCAACGCCGTGCTGGCCCTTGCGCGCGAGGGCTACAAAAAGACCGATCTCAGCCTGGGCTACCTCCTGGGGCTACTGTCCTTCCCTGGGTTCTGGATCATGGGCGCCAAGTATTGGCGCATGGGCTTTGGTGAGATGTACCGTTCCTGGAACAAGCGAGCTTTTGTCACTGCGCTGCAAGGACTGCTTCCGGAGCTGGGCATGGATGATGTCCGGCCCGGCGGAGTTGGCGTGCGCGCCCAGGCTATGGACGCCAAGGGCAATCTGCTGGACGACTTTAGCATCATCGAGGGGCCGAACGCGATCCACGTTCTGAACGCCCCCTCACCCGCGGCTACCGCATCGATCGTGATCGGCCGGGCCATTGTGGACAAAGCCCTGGCGACATTTGGACTCGAATCGTGATTCATGAAAGGTGAAACATGAAGCGTGATGGTCAGGTCTCACGTTTCACGTCTCACCTATCACGTTCCAAATTCATAGACACAAGGAGTTCTCCGTGGAAAAGACAACCGTAGAGATCAAACGTGGTCTGGAAGGCGTCATCTTTACCGAGACCTATCTCAGTGCTATTGATGGGGAGGCGGGAACGCTGACCTATTGTGGGTACGACATCGCGGATCTTGCAGCCAACGCGTCGTATGAAGAGACCGCCTTTTTACTGTGGTATCAACGCCTGGCGGCTGAGCCTGAACTGGAAATGCTCTCCGACTGGCTCCGCAGCAACCGGCGGCTGCACAAGACGGTGTGGGGCATCATGCATTCGCTGCCCGAGCGGGCTACGCCGATGGAGGCGTTGCGCACCGTTGCTTCCACCCTCTCGATGTTCGACCGGTCCTGCGTCCACGAGGAGGAGGGGGGCTCGTCGTTGTGCCGGGCCGTTAGCCTGACGGCCAAGCTGCCGACCATCGTGGCCTCCTTCGACCGGCTGCGCCGCGACCGGCCACCCATCGAGCCCCGCTCGGACCTGGGGCACGCTGCCAACTTTCTGTACATGCTGAAGGGCGAAGAACCGGACGCGGTGAGCGCCGATGCCCTGGAGACCTATTTTGTCCTGCTGGCCGACCACGGGATGAACGCCTCCACCTTCTCCGCTCGCGTGACGGCCAGTACGCTGGCTGACGTCTACTCCTCAGTCGTCGCGGGCCTGGGCACCCTTAAGGGGCCGTTGCACGGCGGGGCCAGCCAAAGGGCCATGGAGCAACTGCTGGAAATCGGCAGTGTGGAGAACGTGGACGCCTGGTTCGTGGAGCAGATGGCTGCCAAGCGCCGCCTCTTTGGGTTTGGACACCGCGTCTACAGGGTAGAAGATCCTCGAGCCACCATCCTCCGGGAGTTGGCCCGGGACGTGGCATACCGGGGCGGCAAGTCCAAGTGGTACGACATTTCCGCCCGCCTGGAGGAGCGGGTTCTGGCCGATTCCTATTTCCAGGAGCGGCGAATCTATCCAAACGTGGATTATTACACTCCGCCGCTGTTGTGTGCTTTGGATATCCCCATCGATCTGTTTATCCCCATGTTTGCCGTGGCCCGCATCGCAGGCTGGACGGCCCACGTGTTGGAGCAGCAGCAGCACAACCGCCTCATCAGGCCGCGTGCTCTCTACGCTGGGCCCACTGACGTGGCCTGGACTGAGATGACCGATCGCGAGCCGATGGTGGCGGCAGATCCAGAGGCCCAATGCGTGGCGGGACAACCGGCTAATTGCCCGGCAGCGCTGCAAGTGCCGCCGCGATTCTAAGCAGCGTTGACGCTCGGACCGAGTCAAGCCGATGCATCGACTGCATTTCTTGGCCTGGCTGGCGGAACAGAGAGAACATGGAGGCGAATTCAATGAGCTATCGTGTAACCCTTATCCCTGGCGACGGCACCGGTCCCGAACTGGTCGCTGCGGCGCGCCGCGTACTGGAAGCCACCGGCGTCAAGTTTCGCTGGGACCTGCAAGAGGCCGGCGCCGACGTGATGGACAAGTACGGTACACCGCTGCCCGACGCCGTCCTCGATTCCATCCGCGTCAACAAAGTGGCCTTGAAAGGTCCTATCACCACGCCCATCGGCACCGGCTTTCGAAGCGTCAACGTCGCCATCCGCAAGGTGCTGGATCTCTACGCCAACGTGCGCCCTGCCCGGGCAATGGAGGGCATCCCGGTCTGTCACTCCGGAGTGGATGTGGTGGTGGTTCGCGAGAACACGGAGGGGCTGTACGCCGGCATCGAGCACGAGGTCATTCCTGACGAGGCAGCCGAATCGATCCGCATCATCACCCGGCGTGGCAGCGAGCGGATTGTACGCTTTGCCTTCGAGTACGCCCGCGCCAACGGTCGCCGACTGGTCACGGCGGTGCACAAGGCCAACATCCTCAAGGCCACCGACGGGCTGTACCTGCGGGTGGCCGGAGAGGTGGCGGAGGATTACCCCGATATTGAGTTCAACGACCGCATCGTGGACAACATGTGCATGCAACTGGTCCAGCGACCCTATGAGTACGACGTCTTGGTGTGTCCCAACCTCTTTGGCGACATCGTCAGTGACCTCTGCTCCGGGCTCGTCGGTGGGCTGGGCGTGGCGCCGGGGGCCAACATCGGCCAGGATCTGGCCGTGTTTGAACCGGTGCACGGCTCCGCCCCGAAATACGCCGGCAAGGACAAGGTCAACCCCACAGCCACTATCCTCAGCGGGGCGCTGATGCTGCGCCACTTGGGGGAGGAGGAAGCCGCTGAGCGCGTGCAGGTGGCGGTAGCCCAAGTCATCGCCGAGGGCGGGAGTGTAACCTACGACCTGAAGCCCAGCCGCGATGATCCCACCGCCGTCGGCACCCAGGAGATGGCTGATGCAGTCATCGCTGCGATGGGGTAGGGCATTGGGTGTTGCGCACCCACTCGGGGATTTGTCATTCTGAACGGAGCGCAGCGGAGTGAAGAACCTCCGCTGTGCACAAGAAGAGTTCCTTCCAGTCGCTCAGAATAGCGCGTTCACCGGGCGTAGGAGATGATGATTGAGCGACAGGCCTGTTTTCTTTTCAGAATGTGTGGCGCGACGCCGCCATGGCCAACTTTAGAAGCTATTCACAGAATGGAGGGATGTCATGAGTCGGATCAAAGAACTGGTGGTCCTTATCTTTGACGAAACGGCGCAGTCTGCTGTATACGAGGAGCGTATGCAGTCAGGGTCAGGCGTAGCGGTCCGGGATCCAGACCCGCATAATGCAGTTGCCGCATTGGAAGAGATTCAGAAGAGAGCAGAACAGGCGGGGGTTGGGCTGGAGGATGCTGTGATCGCCTTCAAGAAGAGGGACGGCCGGATCAAGATCAAGCAGACCAGTGGCCTGACGACTGGCAAAGGCGCTGGTCGTGGGGGTTTCCTGGGCCTGCTTGTGGGCCTGGTTTTTGGCGGGCCGCTGCTCGGCGCCCTGCTTGGGCTTGGTCTTGGCGCCATTCTTGGCCGCCGCGCTGACCACGGTCTGGATGATGAGTTCATACGCAAAGTGAGCAAGTCGCTGAAGCCGACCAATTCGGCCCTGTTGCTGTTACTCGACACAGAGCTCACAGAAGAGGGCACTGCCTACCTGCAGTCGTTCAACGCCGAACTGCACATCACCGAGATCAGCGAGCATACGGAGCAAGCGGTTAGCCAAGCCGCAGAGGACGAGGCTATTGCCCAGGCAGTGGAAACGGAGTTCACTGCCGACTAGCTAGGATCGGACCAGAGGCAGCGACCCCAGAGCAGGCTCTCAGAGGGATAGCTGTCCCCGATGTAGCAAGCTCGGTGACCACACGCGATTCTCGGCTCGGGAAGTGGCCGTCTCCACTTGCGAGACAGCAGCCAACTGATCTACTGCCTGCGATGAAGAGGCGGGGAAACACTGCCTGACACCTTGGCCTTTCGTCCGGTCACTCGAGCCGAGGTCTCAGGAAGTAGCCGAGGGCCCCTGCCCCGACGACAAGGCCCAGGAGCAGCCCGACCGCAGCAACGGGAACAAAGGCGGCAAGCAAACCCAGTAGCGCCACCTCTGCGTGACGGGCCGGCTTGGTGGCTGGAGATGCGATCGCCCGGGTCTTGTCAGAACCATGGCTTTGCTGTCGCGAATCCGGCCCGGGCACCGAGAGGCTCAGCGGAGCAACCGGGCCGGTGGATTGATGGCCCTGCTCATCCGGATCCTGGATGGAGATGACCTGTCCCTGATGGGCAAAGAGCACATTGGGGCCACTCTGCAAGAAGGCGCTGATGTCCGGGTCCCTGGCGAGGGCGAAATACTCCTCCGAGGCGAACTCCACGGTGCGGTCAACCTGTATGTTACGCTGAATCCATTCCTCCGTGATCGTGCCATCAAAGTCTTTGTGCCCCTGCAGCAGTGACAGGTCCACTTGCTGTGCCGCTACCTGGGCCAGGCTGCCCCGGCCGATGTTGGACACGTTTGCCCCGATAGCGAGGTTGGCCTGCGCGGCCTGCTGGTAGGCCTGGTTCTGTACGCGAGCCTGAATTGTCACCTTGCCCCAGGCCTGGTTCACCTCTGCCGAGTCGTACAAGGCCATATTGTCCGCCGAAGCCGGACCCTCGGGCTGACCTTCAATGATGAAGGTGGTGTAAGGGGTGACGAGGCCATAGCTGAGGCCCAGATCCCGGATCTCATTCACCAGCGGTTGGCTCTCTCCCTCCACGCGCACCCGATCCAACAGCACACCCAACCTCCGGGTGGCCCACAGCCGGGGCACAAAAGCGCGGTCGCCAGTGTCCTCCAGGCCAAAGTGGTAGACGTACTCCCTCCACTCGTCGCCAGCCCACCCGCGCACCCGCACGCTGATTGCATTGCTGATGGCCCGATAGCGGCCGGCCAGCAGCAGGCTGGAACCCTGGAACAAGTCGGGCACGGCCTGGGGGTAAAGGTCACTGACTTGCATTCCCTGAAACTGCACCTCCACATCGGTCAGCAGCGGGTGGGCGATCTTGCCGTAGAACTCGGTGAGGGCCAACTCCAGACTCTCGCCGGGCTGAACGTAGGTCACCGTGCCCCCGTTGTCAGCGGCCAAACGGTCGAGCAGGTGGGTATTGACGTCGTAGCCCACGCCAAAGACGTGCAGACGGGTCTGCAATCGGGTGTTGGTCTCGGTTACCAGTCGGGCGATGCGCGCACCGTCGGTTACCCCCGCCGTCGGCAGGCCGTCGGTCAAAAAGACAAGCATCCGCGACGCCCCGCGGGTCTCGCTACGGTAGAGGATCTCCAGCCCGGCCTGTAGAGCTGCCTCCAGGTCGGTCGAGCCGTCGGCAGATAGCCGATCCACGTAGCGCCGGGCGCCCTCCAGGCCGTGGGCAGCCACTGGCTGCAGCGTATCCGACAAGACAGAGATCCGGTCGTCAAAGCTGACGATGGAGAAGCGATCGTTCTCGCCCAACTGGCCCAGGATGAACTGCAGGGCGTTCCGCGCCTGTTCGATCTTTTCGCCGCTCATACTGCCCGAGCGGTCTATGACGAACACAATGTCCTTGGGCAGGGCTTTGGTCTGGAGCGGTTCGGCCTGTGGCGCAAAGAGGAACAGGAAATGGTCGTGGCCGTTGCGCTGCCCGGTCAGCAGACCACCGCCAAAGCCGAGCTCCGTCGGGGCGAAGAACAGCTCAAAGTCCTCGGTAGGCCGGACGTCCTGCGCTTCCCAGCTTACCCGCGCACGGCCTGCTCCCAGCTGCTCGGTCGTCACCGCATGGCTCGAGGAGTAGAGGCTGGCCAAGCCCGACGAGGACCGGAGGTCCAGGGTCACCGACACCTCTGCCAACGGCTGGGACGAGTAGCGCTCCGTACTCAGGACGTAGCGATAGCGGAACAATCCGCCAGTGGGGACCAGGATCTCCTCGTACTCCAGGCTCATCTGTCGCGAAGCGCCCGGCGGCAGGTTGATGTCGAAGGCCAGCGTTTCCCAATCAGCGTATTGCAGCAGCGAAGGGTCGTGCTGTTGGGCGATGATGGCGTACAGAGCAGTGTTGGTCACGGCCGCGTCCTGACGGATTACCTGTTGCCGTTGCCCGTCCACCGTCGCCTGGAAGCCGGACAGGATGGCCTCTGGCGGTACAGGGAACAGGTAGCGCCCCTGGACGGGAAAGTCGTACGGGTTGTAGAACTCTTGCTCCACTCGCGTCACGGCGTGGCCGTCCTCGATGTGGACCATGACGTGATGGTAACGCACCACCACATAATCGGGGCTTGGGGCTTCAGGCAGCGGAAGAAGCATGCCATCGGCCAGGGCCACCGAACCACCCACGGTGAACCACACGACACCCACCATCAAAATCGGAACTATCTTGCGCATGACGAAACCTCCTGTCAGCAGTTGTTCTGGATCACTTTGTGAGCTCAAAGCTCGCCGTAACCTTCGCTGTCACACTGATCTGGCCAGGCGCCACACTGCTTTCGCCGGTCAGAGCATTCCCGCCCACCTCCTGAATCACGTTCTGAGCCATCGCCCCGCCCCAGCGGGAACCCCACCACGCACCGTAGCCAGACCACCACCCGCTTCGTTCTTCGCGAATCATGTGCGGGTCGCCGATCTTCTGGCCCAGCTCCGCGGCCAGGGCAACCGCCTTCTCCTGGGCGGCCTTGATGGCTATCGCGCGGGCCTCGTCTCGGTATTTGCGCAGGTCGGTGGTGCGGAACTGGATCCCCTGCACATGATTAACCCCGGCTCCCAGCGCACTGGCAAGCAGGTCCTCAAACTTGGAGATGTCTTTGAGCGTGATGACGATCGTCTTTCGCACAAAGAAGCCGATGAAATCACTCTCGGTATAGTACCCATTGCGATACCTGGGCTCGATGCTCACATAGTCGGTCTGGACGTGCTGTGGCTCGATGCCGTAGGCCGTGGTGAGAGCCAGCACCCTTGCCACAATCTCGTCGTTCTGGCTCTTGGCCAGGTCCAGATCCTTGTCCCATGTCTCCACGCCCAGGGTGAGGATTACCTCGTCGGGGACCACCCGCACTTCGGCATCGCCGGTAGCGGAGATGAGACGCGGTTCTTGAGACACTGCCTGATTCTGCGTCCAGGCAGACAGCGTCAAGACCAATACCAGTGCCACGCTGACCCCACTTACTAATCTGATGATTCTCCCTTTCATGCTTCCCTCCTCATGATCTACGGTTACTCGCCTGTCACAGCTACTTCCTGAACGACTCGTTTGCACTGTAGCAGAGTTGTGTGGCAGTTCCATGACCCGGGCGAGATAGTCTGGCATCAGTTGCACGACGGCAGCAGGACCGGTGGAACACTGCAGGCTTGTTCCTTTTCCCTGCCCGAGAGTACGCGATGGGTCAACTGAGCGACTGGCCGCAATGGATGCAGTGGATTGGTGTCAGGTCCGACGGGACGAATTGCTCATGCCCACAGCCAGTACAGCGGCGGAAGTGGTGAGCGTCTTGGCCGCAGCCGGGACAGAAGCTAAAACCATCGGCCAGGACCTGGCCGCAGTGCGGGCAGTGCCGGCTGGCGGACTCCGGTTCAACCTCGACAGGGGTGGGTGACGGAGGGGGTGCGGGTTCTGGTTTTGGAGCTACCGGGCGGCGAGCGTACGCAACCATGAAGGTCCCTAGGAGCAACAGACCCCCAGTGACCAGCGCAAGTCCCGTCCAGGGAGTGAGCGTGCCCAGGGAAAGGACACCCAGAAAGATGACCAGCAGCCAGCCGGCACACCATGCGGTCCGCCGCCAGCCGGCTGTGAGGCCCAAGAAGAGCATTATCAAGCCAGAGACCAAGAGCAGGGTCAGGGCTGCTGCAGGGATCACACCCAACAGCGCACTCAAGAGAGTGAGCATCGGGTAGAAGAGGGCGAGGCTCCAGCCAATGAGCAGGTAGGCCACCAGCCCGAGGCGCACCCCATCCCACTGGAGCAACACTGCCAGGGAGGCGAGGAACAGGCTGACCAGGAGAGGGGCCAACCCGGCGAGAGCACGAAAGCCATGCTGCATCTGCGCGACACGCTGACGAATGCTGGACTGAGCTGGCAGCGCCAGTTCGATGTCCCGGTCAGCAATGAGCGCTTCGTACTTCCAGGCAAAGACCTCGCCGCCATCAATCGACTCGCTGCCTGTGGGGGGGAGGGAGCTCCTGAGGATCTCGCTCTCCCTGAGACCCAACACGGTGATCTGGATGTCCACGTCGGAGCGCCGGCCGCGGTATAGACCGTAGCTGAAGCTGTCTACCCCTCTGGCCTGATAGCCTATCGAGATGCGATGTTTCTCGCCTGCCCTGAGTGTGGTCTGCCAACGGATGCCCTGCACGGAGTATTGAACATCAGGTGGCTCCTCACCGTCCACCAGGAAATGTACCCCGTGCACGGTGTCAAGATTGCTGGGAAAGGCGAAGACCAACTCGATTAGGGTGGAACTCGGCGGGCCAGCGTAAGCCAAGCGGTACTCACTGCTGAAATCGAGATCGTAGATTGCAGCACTGATGCCCTCCTGTTTTTCGTGGTGAGCATCAAGGGTCGCTCGGACACGGCTCTCCCACTCAGAGAAGATAGCCGATTCGATCGCACCCTCAGGAGTGATGATGTTCCAGGTCGGCGCTGCCTGGCTAATCCTACGACGGAGATTGTAGGTGATGTACTTTTGCTGGCCTGGCGTGTATAGCAGCGAGGGCAGATCACTGACGAGAACAAGGTTGGCGAACAGTAAGCTGATGAGCCCTAGCAGCAGCGTGCCGTTGACCAAGAGGTGTGCCGTTGGTTTCAAGGTTCTCATTGTCTGGTTTCCCCCCTCTGTGTTGACCTGCTGCAAGTGTAGCGGAGTTGTGCGGCAGGCATGTGACGAAGGGGAGGCAGTTTGGGTATGGTCGGGCAGCGCACGTAGGATTCCAGGGGATATCCGAGTGTGGCAGTATGGAGCGGGGCAAAGGGGGATAGATTACGCGGAGGGCAAGGTGAACGTCACAAGGGTGCCCCTGCCTTCCTGGCTCTCCAGCCAGAGGCAACCCCCATGGGCCTGCACCAGCGCCTGGGCGATTGCGAGCCCTAACCCGCTGCCGCCCTTGGCGCGTGAGCGCGCCCTGTCGGTGCGGTAGAACCGCTCACCGATGCGCGCCAGGTCTTCTGCCGGGATGCCAATACCATCGTCTCGCACCTGTACCTGCGCGAATTGATCGTCTCCGCCGTCCACGCGCGCCGTTACAATGCCGCCTGAACGGGAGTATTTGATGGCGTTGTCCAGCAGGATTACCAACACCTGCTCGATGCGGTCACAGTCGCCCAGAGCCAATATGGCATCGCGACGTGCCTCTACCTTCAGGACGAGCTCCTTGGCCTCGGCCTGGGTAGCCAGCCGCTCCACCGTGGCCCGGACCAGGTGAACCAGATCCACGGGCTCGCGCCGCAGATTCAGCGCCTCCGAGTCGGCACGGGACAGGATCAGCAGGTCGTTGACTAGCCGGATGAGGCGGTCGGTCTCAGCCTCCACGGTTTCCAGAAAGCGATCGCGTACTCGGGGGTCATCTACGGCCCCGGCGCGCAGGGTTTCCACGAGCCCCTTGATGGCCGTCAATGGCGTGCGCAATTCGTGGGACACGTTGGCCACAAAGTCAACCTGCATCTGCCGCGCGGCTCGGAGGCGGGCCGTCATCTGGTTGAAGGCCTGGCTCAGGCGGCCAACCTCGTCTCGGGAGCGTACCGGTACCTGTTGATCGAGTCGTCCTCGGGCCACGGCTCCGGCAGCCGCAGTTAGCCGGCGCAGCGGGCGGGCGATGGCCCCTGACAGCAGCAGTCCAATAACTCCCGAAAGGAGCAGGGCAATGGCTGTGGACAGCCACCACCGCGTGCGCAGATCCCACAGCACGGCGGTGACGTCATGCAGGGGCTGGCTCAGGTAGACGGCCCCCACTAGCCTGTCTTTGACCAGTACCGGCATGGCCAGATGCATTGTGGGCTCCGGGCCAGACCGGTCGGCACGGCTGGCGTACTGCCCCGCCAACGCCTGAATGACCAATGGGTCGGTGTGCAGATCGGCCCCCTGTTCCCCCTGGTGGGAGTCGACCCATACGGTGCCCTGGGCATCCAGGATTCGGATGCGGGTATCGAGTTGGGAGCTGAGCTGCAGAGATGCATCGGCCAGATAGGCCAAATCCAGGTCGCCCAGGGTGGCTTCTTCAAGGGGCGGGGCAACGTTCTGTGCCTGGAGGGCAATGTTGCTCTGACGCTGCTGGAGGGTGTTGAAAGCTGATGATGGAGCCTCGATCGGCGGTCCTTCGGCCATCGCCCCAGGGATGAGGGCCTGCGCCGTAATGTGGGCCTGGGCGACGAGACTGTCCTCGATAGCTTGGAGGAAGTACCGCTCCAGGAGGGATAGCAGCAGAAATCCCGAGAGCCCCATAGCCACGACAATGACTGCCAGGTAGCTAAGGGTTAGTCGGGTGCGGATGCTTGAGAAGATCATCGGTTCCCTTTGGGCGGATTCTTTCCTCATGCTGTAAGCTTGTACCCCACACCACGGACCGTCGTGATGAGTTCGGCATCGGGGGCCGCCTGCCGCAACTTGGCCCGCAGGCGCTTGATGGCAGCATCCACCACCCGCAGGTCGCCATAGTAGTCGTAGCCCCACACCTGGCCCAGAAGCTGCTCGCGGCTCAACACCTGACCGGCGTGGCGGGCCAGCGCATATATCAGGTCAAACTCGAGGGCGGTGAGAACAAGTTCCGTACCGTGCCACCGCGCCTCGTGGCGGGCGGCATCCACCACGAGTGCGCCAGCCAGGATTGGTCTCGGCGCCGTCTCTGTGGCTCGAGGCGCGGCACGGCGCAGCACATTCTTCACACGGACCATGAGTTCGCGCACACTGAAGGGCTTGACGACATAGTCATCGGCCCCCAGTTCCAGACCGACAACCCGGTCAACCTCGGCATCACGGGCGGTGAGCATGATGATCGGCACGTCCCTTTCCCGGCGCAGGGCCCGGCATACCTCCAGCCCATCCAGGCGGGGCAACATCAGATCGAGGATGATCAGGTCGGGCTGCTCCCGGCGAGCCAGGTCCAGGGCTTCCTCTCCATCGCGGGCGACGAGCACCTGGTAGTTCGCTTGTTGTAGGTTATAGGCCAGTACGTCCACGATGGGTGGCTCGTCATCCACGATCAGGATCCGGGCTGACATTCGATCCTCCTGAGCATCCACCATCTTTCTGCAGGCTGGATAATCGCTCTAGCCGGTGAACCGGGATTGAGCGCAGAGAGTGCGCTTCCACCCCAACGTCACCGCAGTTGTAGGTGCGTGCATCCTCCTGATCTTAGCAGAGATCTCTCCAGGCGTCAAGAGGATTTGTGGCAGCATGGTGACAAACGGATGAAAAGTTGAGGGCAGCTCCTGAACCAAGAGCGCCTGTCACATCCCGGACGCCCAAGGGGAGTTTCCGCTCGCCAGCCGATTTGCGCTATCCGTTCATAGGGGAGCCTCAAGGACAGGGTCCTCGCTTTCGGCAAAGCAGCAGCTCGTCCCACCCTACGATCAATGCCTGGGCCGGTATTCCCGCACCTGCCTATCCCGCCAGGCCGGTAGCTCAGCACTCAACGAATGATCGGCGCACGCTGCGTCGCGCCGTACTCGGCGCGCTATGGCCGCCAGGTGGGCCCGGTTGCGGTCACTGAAGGCGATCAAGAAATCGCGGTTAGGGAGGCCGACCGTCATCCGTTCTGGGATGCGCTTGGCCCACGTCTCCATCTGGTTCGGCGGAAGGATGTGGGTGGCGGCGTAGCCGTCATGTGCATCGCAGATGATCGCCCTCTTCTCGTGCAGGCTGCGGGTCTTGTAGTGGCGCTTCGTCGTGCGTTTGCGCAGGTTCTCCACAGCACTTTCGTGC
>CBDUWJ010000013.1:0-16909 GCA_965370895.1 uncultured Anaerolineae bacterium
GCCCCGGTCCGCCGTGTCCGATGAAAAGTGACCAGCCTGAGGATCAGGGCATGGCAGAGCGTAGTATAACGCAACTTTAGCAGAATGTCCAGTAAGCGTCAGCCGACGCCTCCCGACCAGGTAGGTTGTCCGAATGCCGCACACGATCACAAACGGCTGTCTGGCCTCAAGTCAGACAGCCGTTGAGCGTTCGATCGGATCGGTACGTGCCGTCCACGGCAGGTTGTCGGAATAGAGGAGCGTCTATTCGGGTCCCACCACGGTGGGCGGCCCAGCGTGGTAGGCGGCCCACCATTGTGGGCTGGCAGCTTACTTATCCTCGGCCTCTCGCCGAGAGGCGGCAATGACCTGTTCGGCAAAGTGGGTGGGGACTTGTTGGTAGCTAACGTACTCCAACGAGAACACGCCACGTGCCTGGGTGATCGAGCGCAAGTCGCTGACGTATCGTTGCATCTCGGCCAGTGGCAGCAGCGCGGTGACAATGGTATTGTCCCCCACCTGATCCATGCCCAGCACCTGGGCCCGCCTCGTATTGAGGTCGCCCAACACGTCGCCCATAAACTCCTCAGGCACGGTGATGGTGTACTTGTACATCGGCTCCAACAGAACCGGCCCGGCATCCATGACCGCCAGCTTGAACACCTCGCGCCCGGCAATCTGGAAGGCGATGTCCTTCGAGTCTACGGGGTGCTCCTTACCATCGTACACCGCTGCCAGAACGTCCACAACCGGGTAGCCGGCGATGACGCCCTGCTCCAGCACTGCCTTGACCCCCTTTTCGATAGATGACCCAAAGGTCTTGGAAACATTCATACCCACCACTTCCCAAGAAAACTCAAAGCCGGCGTCCCGGTCCCGCGGTTCGACGCGCATGTGGACTTCGGCAAATTGACCAGCACCACCCGTTTGCTTCTTGTGGCGGTACTGGGCTGAAGCGCCTCGAGTTATGGTTTCGAGGTAGGGCACACGGGGTAGAGCGGTATCAAGGCCCAGACCAAATGTCTCGTCCATGCGCCGCACCGCAATGTTGATGTGCGTGTCGCCCATCCCTGACAGGATGGTCTCTCGCGTGCCCCGGTCCTGACGCCAGCTAAGGGTTGGGTCCTGCTCGCTCAGGCGGGTCAGTGTAGGGCTGATCTTGGCCGCATCGGCCTTGGTTTTGGGGCTGACCGCCACCGAATACAAGGGGTTGGGGTACTCTGACGGTGCAAGGCGTAGGGGAACCCCTTGGTCGCAGAGTGTGTCCCCCGTCAGGGTCTCACCAAGCTTGGCCACTGCCCCAATGTCGCCCGCTGGAATCCTGGCAATCGGGCTTTGATCCTTGCCGCACAGGATATACACCTGGCCGATCCGTTCCTCGTCGCCGGTGCGACTGTTTTGGACCCGCGAATCAGACTCCAACGTGCCAGAGTAGACGCGAAAGTAGGAGAGCTTGCCCACGTAAGGATCGGCTATCGTCTTGAACACGATGGCAGCCAGGTCGCCAGTGGGATCGGCCTGGAGCTGAACCTCAGTTCCGGTGGCCAGATTCTGCACGGCAAAGGGGGCAGCCTCCACAGGCGATGGTAGGAGTTGCACGATGGCCCGCATCAGGGCCTGCACGCCGATGTTCATCACCGCTGACCCGCACGCCACGGGCACCAGATCCCCCTGGGCGATCCGTGCCTTGAGACCCTGCAGAATCTCCTTTTCGGTCAGGGTCTCTTCCTCAAAGTACTTTTCCATCAAGGCGTCGTCGCCCTCGGCTGCTGCTTCAATGAGGATCATCCGCGCCTCTTCGACGGCATCGGCCATATCGTCGGGTATGGGGCTCCCGCTCGCGTTGCCGTCCAGGCTGGCGACGCCCACTGCACTGGGACCCGAATAGTAGGCCTTCTGGGTCATCAGATCGACCACGCCTTTGAACTCCTCCTGGTCCGAGTAGATGGGCAGTTGGATTGGCACCCCTACTACACCAAACTTGGCCGAAATCTGGGCTACGATGCCAGCGTAATCCACATGCTCCCGCTCCATCTTGTTCACAAAAGCCAGGCGGGGGAGGTTTCGCTCGCCAGCATAGTGCCACACCTGCTCAGTGCCCACCTCCACGCCCCCCACCGAATCCAGGACCACCACGACACCATCGGTCACGCGGATCGCACTGATCATCTCACCTACAAAGTCCATGTAGCCCGGTGTGTCCAGCATGTTGAGCTTGTGATCCTGCCATTCACAAGGGATCAGCGCCATATTGATGGACATCTGGCGGCGGCGTTCCTCCTCGTCCCAGTCGGAAACAGACGTGCCGTCGTCCACGCGGCCCAGCCGGTTCACCGCCCCGGTGTCGAACAGCATCGCCTCGACCAGTGAGGTCTTTCCCGATCCGCCGTGGCCCAACAGGGCAACGTTGCGTAACTTGTCACTTTCGTAGGTCGCCATGCAAATCCTCCGTCCTCGCATTGAAGGTTCTAAGTGTCGCCAACGATCTATTGTAAGGCATATCAGCCGATATGTCCAGCCGGAAGCGGGTTCCGGCTAGGGCAGGCGCATTTGGAGACGATTCGCGTGAAACCTATCATTCCGAGGGGCGATAGCGACGAAGAATTTCATTGATGTCGTGTGAGCAACCGAGATTCTTCGCTTCTTGCGCTCGCTCACCGTGAGAAATGCGAGTGCCCAGGGGTTCTGGCAGAATTGTAGACTGACGGCGGGCGCACCGATTCCGAACTTGCTAATTGGTGCGTTGGAATACGCGCCCCACTTGCTCTCGCTCGGTATCCAGGCAGCAATCCCACCGTGGTGGGACCTGGAAAGTGTCAGATAATGGCTGAAATGCGTCTCCCTCGGAAGCGGGTTCACGCGGCAAAAGACGTCGACAGTCAATACTGTCCCGGATTTGACTTCCGCCTCCTTGGCGACTATAATGAGGTAGATGCCTGCCGCGGGCGGCAGCTAGTCCGACACGGTGGGAGCCGAAAACCAGAAAGCCGGACGTGAAGACCTGGATGCTGAGGAGGGGACTGAACTGGCTATCCTGCAAGCCTACCTGCCTCAGCAACTGACCCGGAACCTGCGCTACCCCGCAGAGGCGAGGTCAAAGCCCATTAGATGGTCACATAGTGAGGGGACAGTAGTCCCCGGGACATGGACAAAGTGATGAGGTCTTTCAAGGTCCGCTTCTGCGGACGCCCCGACGGCAGGTTGGCCAACCAGGTCATAGCGGGCCCGCTGGACCGCGAGAACCTGTTGGCCGAATAGCGATCGATGCTGAACGACACCTCCATTTGGCGAGGACCTCCCTCCGGGAAGAGGTCTGCCGCAGATCAGGCCGCCCGATCGCGGCTGGCTGGCGCTGTGTGGGCGATCGTGTGGGGCCTTCTTCTGGCTGCCGTGATCAGCGCCGTATTACTCATCGACTTTTTGCCTTCCAGTCGGGTGATCCTCAACGCGGGCGACGTCAGCACCCAAGATATCTCGGCCCCCTACGATCTGACCTACGAGAGTGCGATCAAGACCAAACAGGCTCAGGACGCCCAGGCAGCCTTGGTCCAGGATATCTACGACCCACCCGACCCCTCAGTAGCTCGCCAGCAGGAGATCCGGGCGCGGCAGATCCTGGACTATATCAGCACGGTGAGAGAGGACGCCTACGCCGCTCCCGAAGAGAAGACGGGCTCGATTGGCTCTATTCCTGATCTGGACCTGTCGCCCACTGTCATTGGCCAGGCCTTGGCGCTGAGCGAGGATGATTGGCAGGAGGTCGTGGACGAGACGGTGCGGGTACTGATCCGGGCCATGCAGGGCGAGATCAGGGAAAGCCAGGTGTCCGCCGTCCGCCGCAGCCTGCCCACCCTCATCAGCATTCGTTTGACCGACGACCAGGCCGATGTCGTCGAAGCCATTTCCGCAGGACTGGTGACAGCCAATACCTCCCAGAATGTCGCCCGCGCCGAGGAAGCCAGACAGCAGGCCCGGGACGATACGCCGCCCGTGGTCGTGACCATCCGCAAGGGCGAGACCATCGTGCGGAACGGCAGTCTGGTGCGTCCCTTGGATATCGAAGAGCTGGATGCGTTTGGATTGCGCCAGCAGGCTGTCCGTTGGCAGTCGGTGGTGGGCACAGTCCTCTTGGCCATCACTGCTACGATCCTCCTGGAGCTCGCTATCTTTCGCTTACAGCCAGATCTCTGGACGCGCGCGCGCACAGCAGTCGCTATCTTTCTGCTCATCGCCATCTTTGTGGCCTTGAGCAAATTGATGCTGCCCATCCCCGATAGCATCGTTCCCTATCTCTATCCCCTACCCGCACTTTCCATGCTCCTGGCCATCCTCTTTGGGCCCGCCTTGGGCCTGACTATTGGTGTGATCGTGGGCCTGCTCGGGGCCTTTGTGTCGGGTGGTTCCCTGGAGATCACCATCTACCTCCTGGTTGGCACGCTGATGGGTGCTCTGTGCCTGGGGCAGGCGGATCGGATGAGAGCCTTTTTGCGCGCGGGCCTGATCGTGGGCCTATCCAACGCAGCCGTCATCTTGGCCTTTGGCCTGCTCGAACCAGACCAGGACTTGCTCAGAATCTCCATCGATGCCCTGGTAGGCCTTGTTGCCGGGGGGGTGGCGGCAAGCTTGGCGCTGGCCGCCTTCCTTGCCCTGAGTGCCTTCCTGGATCTGATCACTCCCTTCCAACTGATGGAACTCTCCCGGCCCACCCATCCTTTGTTCCGGCGACTCCTCCTCAAGGCGCCTGGCACCTACCACCACACCCTGCTGGTGAGCAACATGGCCGAAGAGGCGGCCGAACGGATCGGGGCTGACGGGTTGCTGACCCGCGTGGGGACCTATTATCACGACATCGGCAAGACGGTGCGGCCCTACTTTTTCACCGAGAATCGGGTGGGCGGCGTCAACCCCCATGAACGGCTGGATCCCCGCACCAGCGCCCAGATCATCATCAGCCATGTGCAGGATGGATTGGATTTGGCGGACAAATTCCGGTTGCCATCGGCCATACGCGCTTTCATCCCCGAACACCACGGCACCGGGCTGGTCTTGGCCTTCTATCGCATGGCCGTGCAGGCTGCCAGGGGCGGTGGACCTGCAGGCGATTTGTCAGCAAGCCCAGATGAACACGCCGGGCGCGAGGTTCGCGAAGAGGATTTCCGCTATCCCGGTCCCAAACCACAGTCCAGAGAGACCGCCATCACCATGCTGGCCGATAGTTGCGAGGCCCGCGTCCGGAGTGCAGAACCGGACTCAATGGAGGACATGGATGGCATCATCGTCGAGACCATCAAGGCCAAACTGGACGAGGGGCAACTGGATGACTCTGACCTGACCCTGCGCGATCTGAGAGAGATCCGGTCTGCCTTCCTGAATGTGCTGCAAGGCGTATTCCATCCCCGGGTGAAATACCCGGAACCGGTAAAGGTGAAAGGACCCGATGGACGAGAGGTCATCCGCTGAGGCTGGGGTTGGGGCTGAGGTGCAGATTGCGCCTGCCTTGGCAAGCGTTGCACCAAACGCCCTCCTTCTTGTGGAGCACCTGCGAGCGTTGGCCGAAGCGACCCTGCGCTGTGAGGGCGCCCCGGGCCAGGTGACGCTGGTCATTACCGATGATCGGGGCATCCGGGACCTTAACCGTGACTTCCTGGACATAGATGCCCCCACGGACGTGTTGGCTTTCAGCGCCCGGGAAGAGGGCGGGGCCTTTGTCGTCTCCCCGGAGGGCGCGGACTATATGGGGGATGTCGTTGTTTCCTATCCCCGCGCCGTGGCCCAAGCCAAGGAGATTGGGCACCCCGTGGAGCAGGAACTCACCCTACTCGTCGTGCACGGCCTGTTGCATTTGCTGGGTTATGACCATGCCGAGGAGGAGGATAGGGCAATTATGTGGGCCCGGCAGGAGACAATCCTTCGTGAGCTTTGCTGTTAGCTACTCGGACACCGTCCGCCAGGGGTCCCAGAACACAGACCATCCTCCTACCCCCTGGCACAAGGACCAAGGTCATGAACGCCAGGATGAGAAGTGACGAGATCACCATTTGATCAAGGTGTGCCGCGTGTCTGGACAGGGACTTTTCTCTGGCTGGCCCGTTTCTTCCTGGCGTTGGGGTTGTCCATCGTACGGGCCATCACGGAACAGCATGGCGGACGGGCCTACTGTCCCGGCCGATTGGCGGAGGGCCGCACTAGTGGTTTCACCCTACCTCTGGGGGGGAGCTAAGGGATGCCTCAACCGCAACATCTAGATCCGCTGGCCTACACCGCCGATGGCGGCCCCGTGGGCATCCTGCTCATCCACGGCTACACCGGTTCGGTGGCCGAGACGCGGCCGATGGGGGAGTACCTCGCCGCCCGCAACCTGGCCGTCAGTTGTCCCTTGCTGCCCGGTCACGGCACAACTCCTCAGGACCTGACCCGCATCCGTTGGCAGGCGTGGTCCGATAAGGTGGAACTGGCGCTGTGCGACCTGCAGAGCCGCTGTGAAACCTCTTTTGTGGGCGGGCTGTCGTTGGGTGCGCTGCTGACCCTATGGCTGGGTGCGGAGCACCCGGAGATCGCCGGGCTGATCCCCATGGCCCCTGCCATCGTAGTGCGCAACCGGCTGATGCCCCTGGCACTGGGGCTCCGTCACCTGTTCAAGTACAATCCCCTGGGCCCCATCGGGGACCACGATCTGGCCGATCCGGAGGCAATCGATCGCATCTGGTGCTACGACGAACTTCCGCTGGCGGGCGCGGCTGAGACCTACCTGCTCCAGCGACGGGTACGGCAGGCCCTGCCCAAGATCCACCAACCGATCCTCATAGTCCAGGGCAGGCGCGATGCCCAACTCCCTCCCCAGGCTGCGCAAGCGGTCTACGACGGTGTGGCTTCGACCGACAAGACACTCGTCTGGTTGGAGAACTCTGGCCACAATCTGCTGGCCGACGGCGAGCGGGAATCGGTCTGGGAGCGGGCCTTTACCTGGATGATGGATCGCGCGCGGCCCGAACCTCACCGCCCCGACGACCGGCCTTGAGAGGGGCGAATTATGGATTCGTCACCGGCCGGCGCCCTTTTCTGCCCTGCCTGTGGCACTCGGCTCGTGGAGCAGGTCATCGATCATCGCCCGCGCCGCCTGTGCCCGGCCTGTGGGTGGGTCCACTGGCGCAACGCCAAACCGTGCGCCGGGGCGCTGATCATCCGCAACGGGAAGGTGCTCCTCATCCGCCGTGCCGTTGAACCCTTCCGGGGCTATTGGGATATCCCCGGTGGGTTCTGCGAGGTGGACGAGCATCCCACACAGACCGCCATCCGTGAGGCGCGAGAGGAAACCGGCCTGGAGATCGAGCTGACCGGCCTGCTGGGCCTGTGGTGTGACGAGTACGCCAGCAGCGCGACCCTAAACGTCTACTACCTGGCCCGACCTCTGACCCGGCGCCTCTGCGCCGGGGATGACGCCGGCGGAGCAGCCTGGTTCGCGCCGCAGGCCCTGCCCTGGCGCATCGCCTTTGCCAACGGGCGCCTGGCGCTGGCAGCTTGGACGGCGGGCACCGACACACCAGTGCATCTTCGCGGCGCCCATCCCTCACGAGAGTCGCGCAGTGAGAACAAAGGCACGGGCTAGGGACGCTGGATCAATCGTCGTCTTGGCTGACGCGCCCTGTATCCTCGATTGTGGACACTATGGGCATGGGTGGGCAATCTAGATTGCCCATGATCTCTGCCCAGTCAATGACGGGCATGGATGGTGGCTCCGGTACGGCGATCAGTGACTTATCGTCCATGGTGGGCCACAGGCTGGACATATCCAATCTGGGCATTTCCAGGGGCTCTGGGAACTGGTTGTACAGGTCGTCGCTGATCACTGGGATCGGACGGGCGATGACCGCCTCGCGTACCCCGGCATCCTTGCCCGCCTCGACGCGTCCTACCTCAACCCTCGTGACCTGGATAGGGCGGCCGCCTGCCGGGGACGGCAGAGTGTCCGAGTAGGTGTCAAGGGTCGAACGGTCCAACGAGGCATGAGAGGTAGGTGGGGACGCGGACGCTGGAAGATCCGTTGTCCGAGGCTGTTCCAGTCGTGCGCCACACGTGCGACAGAAGCGACTGGTCTGATCCTCAGCTCCGCAGTGAGCGCAGCGTGCACCGGCTGGCCGGGTCCGAACAGCGGGCGCGGACTGGTCTCTCTTGACCGCTGGCGCCAGGGTGACGGCTCCCAACGCGGCCAGAAACGATCTGACGTCGGGATAGCGGTCTGCCGCGTCAGGGGCCAGCGCCTGGACCACCACTTTGTCCATGGCCGGCGGGATGTCGGGATTGAAGCGGCTGGGAGGCAGAACCTGGCCCTGGCTTACCTTGGGGCTTCTCTCGGCGAGCATGGCGTATAGGATCGCCGCCAAGGAATAGACGTCGGCACGCGCGCCGGCTGTTTGGCCATCAGCCCGTTCGGGGGCCAGGTAGGGCGACGCTGCTTCCTTGATCTGCACACCCAACAAGCTCTGCAGTTCGGACAGGCCGAAATCGGCTACCATCACCTTTCCGTTGTCCTGGACTATGATCTTCTCCGGGGAGAGGGATCCGTGGACCAGGCCCTTGTTGTAGGCGTGTTCCAATGCCTGTCCCACCTGCATCACCACGTCGGCGGCAGTATCCACAGCCCAGGGCTGGTCCAGCTTGGCGGCCAGAGGCTGGCCCCTTTCGATGGCCCGGGTGATGAGGTAGGGCAATCCCGATTCTTCCCCAACTTTACGAATGGCTGCTATGTTGGGATGATTGAGTTGGCGGATAGTCCGGGCTAGGCCCTGGAAGCGGGCAGCGATCTGCGGATCTTTGCCCAGAAAGGCAGGCAGGACCTTGATCCACACAGTCTGCATGGTGTCCGCTTCCTTCCCGCTGAACAGCACATAGCCTTCTTCCTGTCTCTCCAGCTTGAGCGACTTGTATCCCTCTACGATCCTTCGAATCAGCTTGCGCATGGCACACCTCTCCTGGACATTCCATTTGCCCTGGATTCCTTTGTCAGTCCAACGCAAGTGGGCTTAACCATTACCATGCCATTATTATATCACCGCTATCGCCGCGACACAAGGCTACCAGAAAGACTGATTCCGGACGAGTACCTGACCGGCGGCTGCCTATCTTGCCTCCACCCGCCCATCGGGGAAAAAGAGCAACCCGTGGTCGCCCAGGGTTCGCTCATCGGTGACCCACAGCACAACCCCCTCCTCTGGATCTCTCAAGGCACGGCGCACCAGGTAGATCCGGCCGCCCAGGTGGAGCTTTTGCCCGGCCTCGCTGGCAGCCCTGGCTTGTTCGTAGGTGATCGCGGACGGGGTCCGCATATCCGGCCACTCGTTGTTCACGCTCGGGTTCCCTCCTTTCAACGGGAGCATGGGCTGTGCCTTGGTCATCGTCATTTCTCTCGATCATCCTCGGAACGTGCCCCATATTCTCTGATTACGACCATCAGATCCATCACTAGCAGCACGGCTAACCCAAAGGCTGCTGCCTCCCGCCAGCCCGCCAGCAGCACGATCAGCAGCACCAGCAAGGCCAGCAGGTTCGTCACGATCAGATCGCGTCGACCCTGCCCGTCCCGGTGGGGCCCGAATAGGTGGCGTTTCATCGTGGGTTTGTCTCTCCAATCACCGGCCAGTTCTGGGATAGGGCGTGGGCCAGTAGCACCTTGTCAGGGTACACCGCCACCGGATGTCCAAGCTCGCTCAGCAGGGGGAGATCTGTGCCGCTGTCGGCATAGGCAAAGCTGCTCGCCCAGTCCACTTTCAGACCCTGTTCGGCGAGATAGGCTCTCACCCTGCTCGGCTTGCCGGGGCCCTGACACAGTGGCGGGAGGATCCGCCCCGTGTAGCGCCCATCGCGTACCTCCAGCGGCGTGCCGATGGCGTGGGGCACGTTTAGCCGCTGGGCGACCGTCTTCAGCCAAGGGGCAAAGGTGCCCGACACCAATGCCACCAGGTGCTCCTGGTCTTGATGCTTGCGCAGGGAGGTCAGCACCCGGGCGTGTAGGTTGGGCATGATCTGCTCGTCGGTCAGCCGCTCAAAGAGGGCTTGACCCTCGTCCACGGTCCAGCCGCGCACAAGCCAGCCCATCGTTTCCCCCCAGGCACCATAAAAGTCCACCTGGCTCAACAACCCCAGTTTGTAGAGAGGCAAGGGGGCCATGTTGCGAGCCACATAGGCTGCGAGCCAGAGCCGGTGGCGCCTACCGGCGCCGCATACCGGCGCGGTCCAGTGATGTCGCGCCAGTTCCTGCCAGATGTGGCCGCAGTAGAGGGTGCCGTCCAGATCGAAAAACGCAGCGATCGTCATCATACCGAGCTAGCTGAACCCCAATCCCCGTTCCTTCAGGCTCACGAATCGCTGCCGGCCAATGATCAGGTGATCCAACACCTCCACATCCAGCAACTTGCCCGCTTCGACAATTTGCTTGGTGACGGCCACATCTTCGGGACTGGGAGTCGGGTCGCCGGACGGATGGTTGTGGAGGACGATCATCGAGGCGCAGTTGGCGCGGATCGCTTCGCGAAAGAGCTCTCCGACCCGGATCAAATTGGTGTTCAGAGAGCCCTTGTAGATGGTATGCCTGTCAAGTACGCGGTTTTTGGTATCGAGCAGCATGGTGCACAGGTGTTCCTGCTCCAGGAACTCCATCTCGGACATCACCAGATTGGCTGCATCGGCTGGGGATCGGATCTGGGGACGTTCCTCGGGTGATTCGGCCAGCCATCGCCGGCCAAGCTCCAGGGCTGCTTTGAGCTGCGCCACCTTGGCTGGTCCCAACCCCTTTGCAGTCATCAGTTCCGCAGGCTGAGCTCTTGCCAGCCCAGTTAACCCGTGGAACTTTGCCAGGATGCGCTGTGCCATCTGGATCACATTCTCTTCCAGGGTGCCGACCCGCAGGATGATAGCCAGAAGTTCGGCGTTGGAGAGGCTATGAGCCCCGTGCCGCAGCAGACGTTCGCGAGGTCGTTCGCTGCTGGGAAAGTCCTTGATAGTAGGATGGTATTCAGCGTCCTCGGTCATTGGCTTGACTCCTTGTTAGATGTGGTTCACCACGCGGTGCCGCGTGCCGACAAGATCCGTCACTTGATGTAAGCGGGTAGCCTGTCGGCCCCACGAGACAGGCGGGAACCGCACGCTGTCTGCGCTTGCTCATGGAGTCGGTTGCCACCTGTACATTGTACCTGATGCGCAGATGGGTGTCAAGGATTGGCTCTGCTGCTGAGGGGGAAACTCGTACTCGAGAGTTGGCTCCCCCCTCTTTGTGTGCTAGAATGGAAACGCTTTGGCCCAAGCAACGAACATAGACGGAGGCAATATGGTAGCAGAAGAAGGAACACACACGTTCCCCTGCCCTGCGTGCGGTGCGGAGATGGATTTCGATGCCGAACAAGGTATCCTGGCCTGCGCCTATTGTGGCCACACAAGCAAAGTGCCCGTCACCGAGCAGGAGATCGAGGAGTACGATCTGAAGGCTGCCCTGGAAGAGATGATCGTTGCGCCCCAAGAGATGGGCTATGGCGATGACAAGCGCTCCTTTAGGTGCGAAAGCTGCGGGGCAGTCAACACGGTAGACGCCAATATCGTATCGACGGAGTGTGCCTTCTGTGGTTCCAACCAGGTGGTGCCCCTGGAGCACACGGCTCAGGTGGTCAAGCCCGAGTCGTTGCTGCCCTTCGAGGTGGATCGCCGTAAGGCAGTTGTCCTCTTTCAGCAGTGGTTGGGCCGGGGTTTTTTCCGTCCCAGTCCACTGAAAAAGATCGCCAAGGAAGCCCAGGCCAGGCTCCAGGGCGTCTACCTGCCCTTCTGGACCTTTGATGCCTACACCTCGTCGCGGTGGCGGGCTGAGGCTGGCTACTACTACACGACGACAGAGACCTATTGGGCGACCGGTGAGCGGGGCAGTCGAGTGCAGCGCTCCCGGTCGGTGCAAAAGGTCCGTTGGGAGCCGGCCTCGGGGCACCTTGTCCTCTACTATGATGACGTGGTGGTGCCTGCCACCCACGGCGCCGAGCTGCCGATGCTCGAAGAGATCTTGCCTTTTGACACCGCGGATTTGGTGGCCTACAAGCCAGAATACCTATCAGGCTGGGGCGCTGAAGCCTACACCGTCGATCTAGAGGAGGCATGGGCCGTGGGTCAGAGCAAGATTGAGGGGCTGGTGCACTCGGCCTGCGCTCGAAAAGTACCGGGCAATACCCACCGCAACTTGCACGTTGACACCGCGTTTTCCAACTTGACCTACAAGCACGTGCTATTCCCGGTCTGGATTGCATCTTATCGCTATGGGGGTGAGGTATACAACTTTGTGATCAACGGCCAGACAGGCGAGGTCCGAGGCAGCGCCCCCATTAGTTGGATCAAGGTTGCCATAGTGGTCGTGCTGGTGACCATCATCCTCTGTGTACTGTTGTGGCTGTTTTCCGTGGCGGATGCCAGCATGGTGTTGCAGCTACATCGGTCTGTGTTCTCCATCTAGTCCCGCCTATTCGGACCCGGTCAGGACTCACTCACACAGGCATCGCGATCGCCATCCCGGCCCGCAACCCGAGCCGCCACCCCGCCCCCGCGAGGGCAGGGACCGGGGCCGTACTGTGTATTCTCTGCCACTCCCTTGTCAGAATTTGACAAGAACGGGGCTGGTGGATATAATGTTCGTTCGCGATCGGGACAGATCGCGGCCAAATTGATGTACCTGTGAGAGTTCAGTTTACATGCCAGGATCGTTCAACCCCTTTTTCCGCGAACCCCTCCCCAACTCCGCCCGGGGCAGGGGCAGGGTCCCGATCCAGACGGACCTATTCACCATTTCCGATCGTAGGCGTGCCTGTAGACACCCAGTCAGGCAAAGCGCGATTCCCTTCCCAACCCCCACCTGCGCGGGGCCGGGGCAGGGTCCCAAGACCCGGTCGGGCGAGAACAGGCCCTCTGCCCGGCCAATTGCTAAGGAGTGAAACGAATGCAGAATCAACCCCAACGCAAGTCATACGCACGGATTCCTGATGTCATTGCCCTGCCGAACCTGATCCGGGTCCAGTTGGACTCCTACCGCTCGTTTCAGGAGGAGGGGTTGCGCGAGCTTTTTGACGAGATCTCGCCCATCGAGAGCTTTAACGGAAACTTGGAGCTTCACTTGCCTGGCTTGAACCAGGAGATAAACGACAAGCTTGAGCTGGATTATCGCTTCGAGGAACCTACGTATACACAACAGGAGTGCCTTGACCGTGATATAACCTTTGCCGCGCCTTTGTACGTCCGCGTCGCCCTCTGGAACAAGGAGAGCGATGAATGGACCACCCAGGATGTCTTCATGGGCGATTTCCCGCTGATGACCGGCAACGGTACCTTCATTATCAACGGGGCGGAGCGCGTCGTCGTCAGCCAGCTCATCCGTTCTCCCGGGGTCTATTTCTCCGTGGACGAGGATCGCATCACCGGGCGCGAGATGTGCATGGCCAAGCTTATCCCCAATCGAGGTGCCTGGTTGGAGTTTGAGACCGCCAAGCGTGATGTCCTATCGGTCAAAGTCGACCGCAAGCGCAAGCTCCCGGTCACTATCCTGCTGCGGGCAGTCGGCTACGGAACTGATGAGGAGCTATACAGTCTCTTTGAAATGGCCGACACCATGCCCGACCATCCCTACATCCAGGCCACGATTGATCGGGACCCGACCAAGAGCACGGACGAGGCGCTCATTGAGTTTTACAAAAAGCTCCGGCCGGGCGATCCACCTACCTTGGACAACGCCAAAGGCTTCTTACAATCGCTTCTATTCACCTCCCGCCGCTACGACCTTGGCCGCGTCGGGCGCTACAAGCTCAACAAGCGTCTCGGGCTCGAAGTTCCGCTGGAGAAGCGCACCCTCACCCCTGAGGATCTGGTCAGGGTCGTCGAGCGCATGATCCACGTCAACAATGGCATCGAGGGGCCAGACGACATCGACCACCTGGGCAATCGCCGTATCAAAACCATGAGCGAACTCGTCCAGAATCAACTGCGTATTGGCCTCTTGCGCATGGAGCGTGTTGTGCGCGAACGCATGAGCATCCGCGAGCCGGAACAAATGACCCCTATTTCCCTCGTCAACGTACGGCCCGTCGTCGCCGCCATGCGCGAGTTCTTCGGCGGCAGTCAGCTCTCCCAGTTCATGCAGCAGACCAACCCCCTGGACGAGCTCACTCACAAACGCAGGCTGAGTGCCTTGGGCCCAGGTGGCCTGCGCCGCGAACGGGCTGGCTTTGACGTGCGCGACGTGCACCACTCCCACTATGGTCGCATCTGCCCCATCGAAACGCCCGAGGGTCCCAACATCGGCCTAATTGGTTCGCTGGGTTGCTACGCCCGGATCAACGACTTTGGCTTCATCGAAACGCCCTACCGCAGGGTGATCCACACCATACCCAACCGCAAGGAGCGCGTGGTAGGCAAGACCGTCCGCGAGCGCATCGTAGATCCCGTCACCGGTGAAGTCATTGCCGAGGCCAACCAGCAGGTGGATGAGCGTACGGCGGAGAGCCTAGAGACGCTTTTCATCGAGCTACCCGAGATCGAGATCCGGCCCATGGCCACCGACGAGATCGTGTTCCTGGACGCTGACGAGGAGGACAAGTACACGATTGCCCAGGCCAATGCCGAGTTGGACAAGCAAGGACAGTTTGTCCGCGACCGGGTCTCCGTGCGGCGCCGGCAAGAGTTCATGGAAGAACCTGCAAGCAAGGTCCAGTACATGGATATCTCGCCCAAACAGATCGTCGGCATCACCGCTGCCCTCATTCCTTTCCTGGAACACGATGACGCCAACCGGGCCCTCATGGGCTCCAATATGCAGCGCCAGGCCGTGCCTTTGGTCCAGCCTGAAGCCCCCTTGGTAGGCACAGGCATCGAATTGCAGGTAGCCATTGATTCGGGCCAGCTCGTCGTGGCCGAGGCGTCCGGAGAGGTTATCAGCATCACCGGCGATGCCATTGTCGTTCAGGGCGATGGCCACCCCCATGAGAGTGGGATCGGGCGACGCACCTACAAGCTACGACGATTCCAACGCTCCAACCAGAGCACTTGTTTGGACCAGAAACCTATCGTGTCCAAAGGACAGCACGTCGAGGCCGGCGATGTCTTGGCCGACTCTTCGTCTACCGAGATGGGCGAGCTGGCCTTGGGCCAGAACGTCCTCGTGGCTTTCATGAGTTGGGAAGGGGGCAACTATGAGGACGCGGTTCTGGTCAGTGAGCAGGTGGTCCGCGACGACAAATTCACCTCGATCCACATCGAGAAGCACGAGATCGAGGCTCGCGACACCAAGCTGGGGCCGGAAGAGATCACCCGGGACATCCCCAATGTGGGGGAGGACGCCCTAAGGGATCTGGACGAGACCGGCGTCATTCGTGTGGGAGCCGAGGTAGGTCCAGGGGATATCCTGGTGGGCAAGATCTCGCCCAAGGGCGAGACAGAGTTGACCCCCGAAGAGAAGCTTCTACGGGCCATCTTTGGCGAGAAGGCTCGTGAAGTGAAGGATTCGAGCCTGCGCCTGCCCCATGGCGAGCATGGGATCGTCGTGGACCTCAAAGAGTTCACTCGGGAAGAGCACCGGGATATGAAAGCCGGCGTAGAACAGACCGTCCGAGTGATGACCGCTCAGCGCCGCAAAATCACCGAGGGCGACAAGATGGCCGGCCGCCATGGGAACAAGGGCGTCATCAGCCAGATAGTGCCCATCGAAGACCTGCCTTTCCTGCCTGATGGGACCCCGGTCGAGTTGATCCTGAACCCACTGGGCGTCCCGGCGCGTATGAACATCGGCCAGATCCTGGAGACACACCTGGGCTGGGCGGCGAGCCGCCTGGGCTTCAAGACGATTTCGCCCGTCTTTGACGGGGCCGACGAGCTGGAGATCCAGGCAGAGTTGGCCCGCGCCTGGCTGATGGATCGAGCCTGGGATGTGTTCACCGAACGGGCCTGGGCCAACCATCCCGTGCCATCTACCGACCCGGAGCCATCTACGGGGGTGGAACAGCCCGTCGGGTTCGAAGACAATGGATTTGAATCCCCGCCATTGATCGAGCAGCCTGTGGCTTATGCTGACCAGGATACAAGTGAGGACGAAGTGCTGGGCTATTACCTGCTCGAGTGGTTGGGCGGTGGCGACTATGACGAAGAAAGGCTGGTCCGCGATCGCCGCTACGCTCGCCAGGCGGTGATGAAAGAATGGCTTCGCGAACAGGGTTACGCTCCAGACACTCTCGTATCTTTCAACCTCGATCGCGTTCCCATGGCACTGCGGACCCAGCGGCGGGAGCGGGCGCAGGTCGTTTGCCTGCGCGAGTGGATCAAGTACATCAAGCAGACGCTGGAGAAGGTAGACCCGCCATGGACTCGATATTCGGGCGACGTCAGCGACCTGCGCCTCGAAGCTGAGACCGACGAGGATGTGCAGATGACGGCCCTCAAGCTCAGCCTGCGGACCGGCTATCCGATGCCCACCACCGGCAAGATGACCCTCTACAATGGCAAGACAGGTGAGCCGTTCGACCAGCCAGTGACGGTCGGTGTTATCTCCATGATGAAGCTGGCGCACCTGGTAGAGGACAAAGTCCACGCCCGGTCCACTGGCCCTTACTCGCTCGTGACACAACAACCGCTGGGAGGCAAAGCCCAGTTTGGTGGACAGCGGTTTGGCGAGATGGAGGTGTGGGCGCTGGAGGCTTACGGCGCTGCCCATACATTGCAGGAGATGCTCACCGTCAAGTCAGACGACGTGTTGGGCCGGACCAAGACCTACGAAGCCATCGTCAAAGGCGAGGAGATTGTCGAGCCGGGGGTGCCCGAATCGTTCCGCGTATTGATCAAGGAGCTCCAATCGTTATGCCTGTCGGTGGAGGTGCTCAACGAGGAAGATGAGAAGGTCCACCTGGGCAAGGACCAGGAAGAGGAG